>NZ_JACJDX010000013.1:0-140897 GCF_014163775.1 Shewanella sp. SR43-8
GCGCTTCAATTAAATGCTGTTGTTGTTTGGCGAGGGAGTATTCTTGGCCCACAGTGTTTTCCACTTCGTTAACCGCATTTAATAGGGTTTCTTGATAGACCCAATAGCGCTGCTCTGTGGTTAATTGGGCTAACTCAGCTTGTGATGATAATTTGCCACCTTGGAACAAGGGCGCAGATAATTGCCCCAGCACACTCCATAAAGGTCCGGTGAGTAATGCATCTGTTGGCGACTGCGCCATGTCGGTCAAACTGGCTGATAAACTGATCGACGGCAACATAGCCTTATAGGCGGCATCGGTACGTAATGCTTCGGCTTCAATATTGTAAAATGCAGTTTTAATATCAGGACGTTGACTTAGATTTTGTTGCCCCAGTGAACTAATAGGATTCAACACTGCAGGAAATTCCGCAGTAATGGTTACCGCTAAATCGTTGCCGGTCCATTGCCCTGTAAGCAAGGTCAAATCACGCTTGCTTTGGGCAAGCTGTTGTTGATAATCGGCTAAGGTAGCTTGTGTACTGGCGACACTAGTATTGGCATTATCGAGATCTTCTAAACTGCCTAAGCCAACACGATAACGCGCTAAAATAAGTGCTTTATTGTTGTCTAATACCGTTAAACGCTGGGTTTCAATCGCCACAAGTTGTTGTTTAAGGCTAATGTCTAACCAACTGCGCATCACGTTGGCGGCGACTAAGTCTTGCGCGCTTTGAAGACTGGCTTGCGTGCTGGCAATGTCTTTTAATGCAGCGTTGCTGCTGTCAGCAATTTTTTGCCATAAATCCAGCTCCCAACTCACGGTAATATCAGTGGTATAACTGTCATCGCTGTCTTCGGTTGAAGTGCCGCTAAAGCTGGCATCTACTGACGGCAAACGGCTAGCAGAAGTAATACCGTGTTGGGCATAGGCCATTTTCAATGCCACTACGCTTTGTTGCAAACTAGGGTTATTCTGCAAAGCAGCAGATATAAAGCTTTGCAACTCAGGCACATTAACCAAGTCAGTTAAACGCGCTATCGATTGTGTCGGCACATCTTGTGTCTTTGAGGCCAGCAGCAACTGCTCAATTAAACGCTGGCTAGTATTCGCCTCAGCCTGACTGGCTCGGTCAGCGTAATTGACATTATCGACACTGCTGCAGCCCAACAGGCTCGTCACCATCAGTGCCAGCATCGCTTTTCGTAGCGCCGGTTTTACCATCATCAACTGCATCCCCAAACCTGTGTATTACACAATAATGGCACCAGCATACTGATGGAGGGGTTAAGGCGAGGTTAAGGTGTGGGGGATGGAACTTGGGGATAATATTGAAAGCGGATAAATAAAACCAAACAGACAATATAAAGATTTATCTTCATTGTCATCTCTGCCAATAAAATTAACGCTGCTATCTGGTTACTTTCTATTTCATATTTTTAATCGTATTTCTACTTTCTAGCTCAATTGAATACACCTGACTATAAATTTTTTTAATTAGATCAATCAAATCACCACTACTTTTACCATCTCGTTTTTGACTAACCCATACATTAGACAAGGTAAGAATGAGTCTTTCCGCTTGGTTTAAACTACTTTTTTGAGATACTTTTATAAATAAAAGTTGGCAACTGATAATTAAACATTTAACAACCAACTCATTTTCTAGTGGACTTTCAGTATCTTGTTTTTCTTTTGTTAACCATTGAGGTTCACCCTCACTGTACACTAACGCAGCAATCAAGTTAGCCACAGTCTTTATATCTGTAGCACCATTAAACAACTGCATTATTTCATCTGAGCGTTGAAAACTTAATAATAAGCTATAACCAAGATCGGCCTTATGCCACTGCTGTACTAATGCTTGAAGAAATGCCATAGATATTAACCTATCGATAAATTGCTATTCGTTTGGGGTTAAGTTCGAATGTTTGTTCCAGATACAAAAGGTATTCTTTAGCCAAAATAGAGAACGCTTTGTAATAATCTGTTTCGGCATGGGAATATGCGAGTTCTAAACATCGGTAAGCCCAAGGAAGTAAATGCTTTTCTAACAGCTCATTAATTGTTTTTTGATAAAGTGGATTTGTTGGATCTTCAGTCGCCTTGTTTAATAAGAAAGATAATACCGCAAATATTAACCCAATATGATCTAGAGGTTCGTTGGTTCTCATGTCTATATTGATGTCATTAACTGCATAAAACTGTTTTAACGTAACGGTACTAAAGTCATTAAGTAACTGTGAAGAGCTGGTATAAGCAGACCCCCACGGTGCAGCAAAAGGTGTTCCTGGGCCGTAAAAAAGCATGCCGTAGTCTAGCTTAAGCCTAATCAACTCAGCTTCATCACCGGTCCATTGAGCAAGATAAGCTTTTAGGTGCGTTAATCCTTTAATGTTGGTATCGGTTACTAACAGCTGAGGCCAATTTTCAACAATATCTTGATCTTTAAAGGTATTGATCAAATCCAACTCAGGATAAATAGTCAGCACAGAATGCAATACATTGGCAATGGCTTGTAAATCTTGAAGCTTTTCAATGTTCATATCGTTCATATTTGCTTATAAATTTAAGTAGGATGGAAGGGTGTAATACGCTGATTACACCCTCTATTCAATAATTTATACTTCTCGAACGTTTAAGATCCGCCCCGTACTTGCACCAACAGGTTGGGCCTTCTTTGACGCTTTAACAATTAAGTTAGGCGAGGTAATCGATTCAGAAGGTAGTGGCGCAAAGTGACCATCACCGTTACCGTATTTAGCTCGTAGGTTTTCCATCGTATCAAAGTCCAACGCTCGTAAAGGGCATGACTCTACACAAATCGGTTTCTTACCTTCTGCTAATCTATCGAAACAACCGTCACACTTGGTCATGACTTTGCGTTCAATATCAATCTGCGGCGCATCATATGGGCAAGCTCTTGAACAGCTTTCACAGCCAATACATAACGACTCTTGAACCAGTACCAGTCCGTCTTCTTTTCTTTTATGCATAGCGCCAGTCGGACAAGCTTTGACACACACAGGTTCATTACAATGGTTACAACCAACAGAGGCATAATAAGCAAATACATTTTGATTATAACTTTCGTCGCCATTTTGATCCCATGAACCACCACCGTATTCATAAACCCGACGCCATAACATACCAGGCATTGCCGATACGCCTTGATTAGTGACATCATCCTTACTGCGTGTTTTGCCAACCATTCGATCTTTACAGGCTATATGGCAGGTTTTACAGCCAGTGCATTTGCTGCTATCGAAATAAAATCCTAATTGAGTTTCTTGTGTCATTTTAATTTACCCCTATCAAGCCTTGACTACCTGAACACGATTGGTGTGCTGTGGATTTCCCTTTGATACTGGAGAAGGATGATATTTTGTCAGTGTATTAATACAGCCTCCAATATCCACAACATGGCCAGATGGACCCACTTTGCCACTCGCATCTGGTTTATACCAAGCACCTTGCCCTAAAGAGCACACACCAGGAGTAACTCTAGGAGTGAGTTTTACAGGCAGTTCAATTGTTCCTCTACCGTTATAAACATGAACCATATCGCCATCAGCTAATCCACGAGAAGAGGCATCTTTCGGGTTCATCCAAACTGCATCTTCTACGGCTTCCCGTAACCATGGGACATTATGGTAACTTGAGTGAGTTCGACCTTTAGTGTGGTAACCACATAACTGTAATGGGTAGCCAGCATCAATAGTGTCTTGATCTTGATAGCCGTCCCAAGTCACCACATATTGTGGTAATGGAGTAATTTGGTCTCCAGTAGGCAAAGACCAAGTGGCCGCTTTACGTGCAAGTGATAATGAGAAAATCTCAAATTTTCCAGAAATTGTCGGTCTAGGGTTCGCTATTGGATCTTGAATATAAGACTCAAATGCAACCACTGATGAAGACATGTATTTACGGAAAACCCCAATTTTCTGGGCCTCCTCATAGGTATCGGGCATATCAACATCGGCATTCATTGCCTTGGTTTGTTGATAAAGCTTTTCACACCATTGTTGGCCGTTAAGCCCTTCGGTGTATTCAGCTCCATAACCCATAGCATTCGCAATCCCAGCACAGATTTCATACATAGATTGTGATTCGCCTAGTGGCTTCAATGAGGTGCTCATGAAGGTTGCATACGCCATTTGACCCGATGCATATGAATCGTTGGCATAATCGACTGATTCTAACCATGTACTGTCTGGCAATAAGTAATCGGCAAACTTAGCAGAAGGTGTCATCCAACAATCACTGACAATAATCAGTTCACACATACTGTCATCTTGGAGGATTTGCGCGGTGCCATTACTGTCTGAATGTTGATTGACTAAAGCATTACCGGCACAGTTAATAATTGCCTTAATGTTGGTGCCCAATGTTGCAGGATTATTATCGACTCGTTCTTGACTGCCGCTAGAAGTGAAACGAACACCATCAGTAGTTCCACTGAACTCTTCACCACGAACAACGGCATCTGACCATGTGAAAACAGGGATAGTAACCTCTACAGGGTTACTGCCAGTAGGCATACCCGAAACACCAAAACTATAACTTGACGGCATGGCACCGCTATTTACACCCGCACGGCCTATTTTTCCGGTCATAATGGCTAGGGTATACACGGCGCGAGTCGCTTGATCGCCATTTGCATGACGACTAATACCCGCACCAGCAGAAATATATGGCGCTTCAGCGGCCATAATAGCAGTGGCTAGTTGTTCTATTTTATTCGCTGGAACGCCACAGACTACGGCGGCCCAAGCTGGTGTTTTCGCACCTTCTTGCTCAAATATGCCTTGGCCCATAATATAATCATGGTAGTTTTGTGCTGGGTCGATAAATTCAGCGTGTGAAGCAATAAACGGATCAGCATTTAACATTACAGACGCTTTAGTATTCACTAACGATGCTTCGTCATAACCCACTGCATATTTGTCTAAAAATGGTTTGGCATGTTGATCAACCCAACCACTATTTATCATTTGATAAATAACCGCCTCAATTAATGCGGCGTCAGTACCAGGACGAATAGCAAGCCACTCATCTTCATTACCCCGCATTGAATCTGTGTATCTGGGTTCAACCATCCACACTTTAATATTCTTTTTATTGCTCTCTAAAGATTTAACAAAGTCATAGCCTTCACCGCTACCACTCATGCGTATCTCATTTGGATTAAAACCAAACCCAATAAATAAATCTGAGTTAACGATTTCGCTTAACGAACTACCACCAATGCTATCCCATTGATCGCCATAAGTGGCCATACACGCTGGATACACACCGGCCCATGAATAATCCCAATGGTGGTCTAGAAAACCGCCATTTAAATTCAATAGGCGACCCCAAGTAGCGGTATTCGATGAGAAACCATAATAAGCACCTGTACCGTAATGCATGTAAATTGATTCAGGGCCGTAGTTATCTTTAATAGCTTGTAATTTCGTGCCTATTTCTGAATAAGCTTGTTCCCAACTGATAGGGACAAATTTTGCCTCACCTCTTTTGCCGACTCGTTTCATTGGAGAACGTAGTCGATCAGTTGCATAGGTTCTTTGACGAAGTGAGCGTCCGCGAGGACATGCTCGAGCTTGATGGTTTACACCATATTCATCAGTTGTTTCATGGTCAGTTTCAATTCGGGTGATAACACCATCTTTACTGAATACTTTAATAGGGCAATTTGAACCACAATTGACTAAGCATGCAGACCAGTTAAGCTGTTCAAGCGAACTTTCAGGTACTTCTGGCGGTACTACATTGATTTCTTTCGCACTATCTTCACACCCAGTGATAGTTGCTGCAGCGCCAATTGCTGCACTCATTTTTAAGAAATTTCTACGTTCCATTTCTATATCCTCGCGTAGTATTTACGATACGTTTAATGCAATTTGTAGCTAAATGACAACATCACTTGGTGTGCGTTATAGTCATGGTTTATATCTTGAAGTGTTATTAGTCCGGGTATACTTACAATCCCAGTAGATGCAGCATCAGTATCGTAATAACGTTCGTATCGATAGCTGAGTTTGAGTGCCATTTGTGAGTTTAATGCATAATCAGCATAGACACTGGCACTGTGGTTATAACTGTAATAGTCACCGTATGGTTGACTATCATCAACAATCACATTGGTATTACTGGTTGAATTAGCAAATAGATAATCCATACCTATAATTAATTTATCTTGCATTAAGCCACTATAATTAAGCCCTGCACCAATATTAATAAACTCATCTTCTATATCTGAGTACCAATATGAATTGCCAACTTGACTACCGGCTTGCGATGAGTTAATCCATTGCTGCCCAATAAATCCATAAGTATCAATATACTGATTAATATGAAAACTGACATTGACATCATAACCATAATCTTCTGAATCTAATAAACCGATATCAGTATCTTTATATTCATCCTTGGCATATCGAGAGGTAATATCGACATTAATCCAATCATTAGGTGTATGCGTTAACTTTAATTCATAGGCATTACGGATTCGATCTGCCAAATAATACTTTCTTAACACTGCATTATCTTCTGAGGCTGTTAATATATCTGACTCATATTTAGAACCATCTCTACTAGCATACTCAGACTTTACATTAATATTAAAAATTTCAAACTTACGGATATTTAATTTCGCCCATAAGGTGTCATCTTGAGTTGTTTCACGTTCACTATAATTGCGAGTGATTTCTTTACTGTCATAACCTGCCTGTAAACGATAACCACTGGCAATTCGATAGCTCGCATTTATGCCATAATTTTTACGTTCGTAATCTAAAGGGGTATTTTGTCTAAATGCACCCGTTAAACTATTAAAGTTATATTGAGCAAACTCTGCAGTCGAACTCTGATTATCTCGCTTGTTATAATCGATGTTGCCACCTAAGCGAAGTCGATTATTCATCATTGATGTCACTGCAAAACGGCCATCAGTGGTATTAACCTGACCGTCCCAGCTTTGCAGTGGATTACCACTCATTTGAATTAAGTTTTCATCTTGGATCATGCGACCCATTGCAACTCGTCCACTCATCACGGTCTGATCAAAGCGGTAATTGCCAGAAAGTGATATTTGATGCGCTTGGCTGTCTGGAGAGGCGGCATAAACATCGTTTAAATAAGGCAGACTTAAGTCGCTTATTTTATTATTGTAAATGCTTCCTGAATAACTCAATTCGCTCATCCAATTATCGCCATTAAGACCTATCCCAGCATCCCATTGAGAAGTCGTCGCGTTCACCGGCAAGCCAATATTGATAGGGCTAGGCGTCACGATACTGCTTGAGCTGTGACCAGTTTTCTCTTCTTGGCTGTAACTGACAAAGCTATTGTAAGCATCTTGGCTAAATACCACGCCAATGCCTAATTTCTCTCGTTCTAGCGCTAAGTTAAACGTATTAACATCAGTACTTGGAGTCAGCATTCCATCGTTATGCCACAACTGACTATTTACATCATCAGCTTTAATCGTTTTGATTGCAGCGTAATCTAATACCACCTCATATAAGCCTGAATCCCCAATTTGTAAACTAGCAAAGCTATTATCGAAACCCAATTGGTGAGCAGTTATTTGGGCTTGATAGCCAGATTTGTTCAGGAACAAAATATCACTGCTTAACGAACCAATAGCGCCATCTTCTGAAGTGCCTAATGCGTTACCGGCATGCATATCATCAATGTCGTTATAGCCAAAAGCCACATCGATCTTACCGCTATAATCTGTATTCTCGCCACAACGGTTACACTCATAATTACTGGTTTTTACATGACTAGTATTAGCATTACTCACCCCAAAATTCGCTGCGAAACTGTGTCCAGATACCGCCACTAATATCGATACAGTAATAAGATTGATTTTAAATGACATAATCTTGCTCTCCATTAGCGTTGCAGCAAGCTGCCTGAGGGATGATTTGAACCATGTATTTGACTGTGGCAATTCAAACAACTTTTACCGCCACCAAAGGCATCAATACCTGACTCAGCGACCACTCGACTAGCGTGTCCATCATTGGCATGACATTGCTGACACAATTGCGGAGCGCGTTGCTTAACGAGTGATTCATTGACACTGCCATGAGGGTTATGACAAGTGACACAATTTTCTGTTACTGGTGCATGTTCCCATAAGAAAGGCCCACGTTTTTCAGCATGACAGCTATAACAAGTATCATTAACTGTGGGGTTAACTAACGCATTTTCACTCATTGAGCCATGAGCTGAGTGGCAATCAACACATGTCATGCTGTTCCACTTTAAAGGGTGTGAAGAGCGCTTATTCATGTCGCCTTTTTGGCTGGTATGACAGCTAACACAAGTGTCATTAACAGTGAGCTTATCCATAACAGGGTCTTTGGCTGCATGGATTTTGTGACAATCTACACAGGCAACTTCTTCAAGATTATGGGTACTGTTGTGCCAGCTCATCTGCTGTGCATCGTTATGACACCCTTCACAAACACTGTTTTGAGAACTTACCGGCAACTTACTTTTTGCACCAAAAGCAATCATCGGCTCCTTACCACCTCGATTATGATTGCCTTGTGGACCATGGCATGCTTCACATTGCAAGCCTGCCATCGGAGATGCGTCTGAAATGACTTTGCCGTGCGTACCCTTAAATAAGTCCATCACCTGTTCATTTTTCTTATGACACATAAGGCAAGAATCTGCCCCTTTAGGAGAATAATTTCCGTCAGTAAATTTTTGTTGCAGTGTAGTGTCTAATTGTTCTGCGGTTAAATCGTCCCACGGTAATGCAAGAGCACTTTGCATTACTAAGAGTCCACAACCAATGAGCATGGCAAGTTGATAGAGAGATCTCATTATTAAATACCTCCTTAAATCTGAATTTTTTACTTTCATGTCACTACCTGTGAAATAATTACTTTTTAACGTCAGTTACTATGTTTTTTCTAGAAAATATAATCGAAAGCTTATTTGTTGTTATCAAGGTTTAAACCAAACAACACTAACTGGCTGGCCCCTACTTAACATTCCGTTATCATCTGCGAACTTCTTGAGCTAATTTAATCAAACCATCCGCCTAAATACCTACATATAGGTATAAACAATCGTAAGTAACATGTGATTGACTTAACAGAAAATAAAACTAATTTAAATTACCAACATTCATCACAACTTAAAAAAAGATGTGAGAAATATCGCATAATATAAATATGCATAGAATTGAAACTAGTTAATTTATATTTCGGTTTATACTGTCAGATATTCGATTAGTAAATCATGTAATGAAAATTAAACGTTAAGGTATGTTGGTATGGCTCTAGTTATGTCTTTAAGTTCTGAAATGAAAGGGAAATCTACTATATTCTTTCCAGATGCAGTTAAACCCGACATAATGAGTTTTATTAAAGAAAATGGCGAGAAAAAAACCTTAAGTAAAGGTGAGCTAATACCTAAAAGTATTTTGCTTAATAATTTTATTTATTTAAACACCGGACTATTATTTTATATAAAAAGAACAAACAACTATACCAAACCTAAATTTGTTAATGTCATCATCCCGAATAGACTAACTGATTATCATTTACTATTAGAAAACAATTGTACTTGTTGTAAAAGTATTAAAGTAGCTCGAGATAGTGAGATAATAGTTGTCGATAAATCTTTGATTAAAAACTTAATAAAGAATGACATTGAGCTCTTTACACGTTTTATGTTTGATGCCAACTATTTTACCGAAAGACAAACCGCATTGGCTATTTTCTTATTAACATCGTCACCTGAAGATAAACTCATTAAGTTTCTATTCGATATTTTGGTCGCTTTTAAGACAGAGTTTTCATCAATGTGGCTTACTATTGATATTAAACTAACACGAGAAGAGATTGCTGACATACTGCATATTAGCGTCATAAAGCTAGACTTGATGCTGGGGAGCCTAAAGAAAAAAGGCATGCTAGCCAAAGAAAAAGGAATGTTTAGTATTAATACAGCATTATTTAATGAACTTTCTCCTTGCCCTTTAGGTAGAGAAGACGCCCAAGGATGCAAATCGAATAACATGCTAAAATTTAAAACAAAGAATATGATTGAAATCAATAATCAATAGCGAGACGCTAGAATTCAGTGATTCGAAACGTCGAGTGCAGCGTTAACACAAAAGTTTCGGCTAGAAACACATTAACAAGACCTGCACTCAGTCGCCGCTATATATTAACTAAACTACATAATGTTCAGCTTTAATGTCCCTTCAACCGCCTGCTCAGCGCACTTTGACTAATACCCAGTATTTGCGCTGCTGCGGTTTGGTTATTAGCAGTGCGGCTCATGGCTTCGTCCATTAATGCTTGGTTCATCTGCGCTATCGTGGGCAGTTGTTTGGGGAAAATAATGCGGTCTTGCGGCGCTGCTGTTAATGACTTGTGTTCATTAATCGCTTCCATAAAAGCAGAGGTATTAAGCGCTATGCCATCACTTCTGCTCACAGCATCAAAAACCATGCCTTTGAGTTCATGAAGGTTACCAGGAAAATCATAACTGGCGAGTTTGGGCGCTAAATCGGGAGGCTGAATAGGCGCAGGTAGATTCATTTCAGCTGCAGCAAGGGCGATGAAATGATTGATTAACATAGCAATGTCTAACTGCCGTTCTGCTAACGGTGGTAATTTAATTTTATGAGCCCGTAAGCGGTAGAGTAAATCGCTTCTAAACTCACCAGCTTGGTGTAGTTTGAGTAAGTCATCTTGAGTCGATACCACAAACTTACATTTAACCGGATAAGCGGTGTCGCTGCCTAAAGGGTAATATTGTTTAGTTTCTAACAGCGCTAATAGCTTAACTTGTGCATCCAGAGGCAACGCGCCTATTTCATTCAAATACAGCACCCCACTTCCTACTTGATGCAATAGGCCTGCAACCGCTTCAAGCTCGCCATTATGGTGATGATACAGCTGGCCACTCATTTTTTGCTCAAAGGACTCGCTACTAATACCGGCAAGATTAATGCTAATAAAAGGTTCATTCGGGTTATAAAGCGCATGGCAAGATTTGGCGAACTCGTTTTTTCCAGTGCCGCTTTCACCATAAATTAGCAAGGGTTCAGGGCTACAAGATACGGCTTCAAGATAACGAAATTGATCTAATAACTGTGGCTCGCAAGTTAAAATATTATTGAACGCTTGCGGGTTATCTAAAGTACGACTTAAGAATTTTTCTTTGATATACAGGTAGTTTCTTTCAAGCCCAACCACTTCTAGCGCTCGGCGTACCGTACGCGCGAGATTATCGACATTGTCTGTTTTGATAAAGTAGTCATAAGCGCCATTTTTAATACAGCGCACTGCGGTATCAACCTCATTCACCCCAGTCACAATAATCACCCGAGTATTGGGAAAATCACTGCGGATCATCGCTAATAGCTCTTCGCCAGAGTGAAATGGCATAGTAAGATCGACCAGTACTAGCGCATAATCACCCACTTGTAAGCGGCTGTGTACTTGACGGCTATCTAGACAAGTATCTATGTCAGCCTCAGGAACGAGACGGTTAAGGGTTATCGCGAGTGTGCGTAACCAGGCGGCTTCATCGTCGATTAACAGAATATTTCTGGCCAGTTTCATGTGTGTTGTTCCAATGCAAAAATCAGACTAATTTGCGTGCCTTTGCCTAAACTCGACTGCATCTGCATTTCGCCTTGATGCTCTTTAATTATTTTGCTGCATACCGATAAACCCAAACCACTGCCGCCCTCGTTGCGACGGGTGGTAAAAAAGGGCTCGGTAATACGTTTGAGCGTGGCGCTATTCATGCCGCAACCGTTATCGATAATGCTCAATATTGCCGTATTGCCAGCAATGCGGGTTTCTATAAAAATCTCGCCATGTTGTTCAGTGCAGGCATGACAAGCATTTTGAATAAGGTTGATTAATACCTGATGTAACTGTTGCGCATCTCCCTTAATTATAGGGCTAGGTTGACATAACCTCATGTTGATCTGATGGACCTTGGTTTGATTAGCGGTAAGACGCTGGGCAACTTGAACCACGTCATTTAGGCATACTCGAGCATATTGATCGGCAATATGCGGCATGGCATAACGTTTTAAGTCATTAACAATTCGGCTGATACGTTTGGCGCCCTCTTCAATAGAGCCGCAACTGTACTGAAGCTCTTCAATGGCAACATCTGGGGTTAATCCTGCAATAAGCCAAAAAGGATTTTGTTGCTGATAGTGCCTTGCTGCTGGGGTTAAGTCTTTTAAGGCCGCGGTAAATAATGATACCGCATGCACAATCAGGCCGGTTGGATTATTGATTTCATGAGCAATTCCCGCAGACAACTCCCCTAGTGACGCTAAGCGGCTAACTTCTTCATTTGCTTGCCTCAATCTATGCTGCTCAGTGGTTTCCTCAAGTAGAATCACCACTTGTTTTTCTGCAATAGGATGGATTTGTAATTGCCAAAACTGCTGTTGATAGCGCATCTCTGCAATCAAGGGGGTTTGGCTAGAGAGTACCTCGAGCACCGCCGTTTTAAGAACAAATGCATGATTGTCGATATAGTAAAATGCTGCTGAATCTAACAAATGAATATTGTTATCGTTACTCCATAAATGCTGCAAGTCTTGGTTTACTATGGTTACGCCATTGGGGATGCCATCGAGAACAGATTGGAACTGTTTAGATAATTCAGATATCTCAGCTTCAATGCGCCTGCGCTGAATGAGTTCGGCATCAAGGGCTTTAGTATGACGGCGTAAACTAGCGCTTATCAATCCGGTGAAAATCATCCCGATAGCAGAAATAATCGCCACTAAAATGGCTAGAGCAAACATGCGCTTTTCAGAAGAGGTTAAATCCACTTTTTCACGCCCGGTACCAAACCATTTATTAACCAGTCTGTCGTATTCGCCTGATAATTTTAACTGCCTAAGCGCTTCATTAATTTGATACATGAGTTCAGTTTTCGACTCATTAGCGACAAAATTAAACGCGCCATAAATGAGTGCATCACTCGAACTGCGCACCGATGGATACAGCGGAAGTAAACGCCGCGCAACAAAGCTTTCAGCAATCACCACGTCGACTTGATTTTTAATCAGTAATTGAAAACCGGTTTCATACAAATCAACATCCACGCGGTCGAAATTTTGCAAATGGTCAGATAAAAAAACATCAACAAAAGCGCCTTTTTTAATGGCCACCCGCTTACCAATCAAATCTGCCCAACTGTTAATTAACCCCTTACCCTGCAAAGTATAAGCTTTAGCGTGGGTAGCATAGATAGGATCAGATTGAGCTAACTTGCGATCCATGTTCACCGGGCTCACCACAACAATCACGTCAATATCACTGTTAGGGTTATACACATCTTGAACTAATTGCTGAAAACTCTTACGCCGCACAAGAATGCGCTTGTTAGTAAGCTGACCAATTCTATCCATCAACTCAATGTTAAATCCTTGATCCACTCCGTTATTACGCCACTCTAATGGCGCTGTTTTTGAATGCACACCTAGCACAATGCTGTCTTGCGCGAATGCAGGAAAAGTGAGGGTAATAACTAATAGTAATAGGATCTTCATACTGCGATGTTAACTATTTCGCTCATTTGAAACTGTGCCGCATTCCGCGAATTAGTAAATCATTATGTACCTTTTACCTAAATGTTAATTCGATGTGATCTAGCGCCACATAAGCTATGCAAAAGTGCATATACGCCCTTATAGCTATGCATCTTTGCATAGCACCTTTTCATGCTTGTGATTGAGTTGTCATTTCTGTCACTGCTGGTGTTTATCTTATTGCTGGTTTTAGTGGCATGGATAAAGATTAAGGTAAGCAGAAGTAACCGCTGAACAACTTAACACCTAATTTTAGACCGAACTTTTAAAGTGAAGTGATCTCACTTCAGCCACACTAAAACAATAACTGGCTTTTATACCTAATCAACTAAGCATCATTAGGTTTAGAAGGAGGAGCAAAAATGAAAAAAATGAAACTTGCAGTCTGCCTTGCCACGCTAATGGGCACAGCAGGCCTAATGGGCAACGCTGTTGCGGCTGACAACTTAGCTGAATTCCATGAGCAAAACCAAGAGTGTGATAGCTGTCATACTCCAGATGGCGAGCTATCAAACGACAGCTTAACCTATGAAAATGCCCAATGTGTTTCTTGCCATGGCACTTTAGCTGAAGTGGCTGAAACCACAAAACATGAACATTACAATGCCCATGCTTCACATTTTCCTGGTGAAGTGGCTTGTACCTCATGTCACAGCGCGCACGAAAAATCGATGGTGTACTGTGATTCTTGCCACAGCTTCGATTTCAATATGCCATATGCTAAAAAATGGAAACGTGACGAACCCACTATTGCTGAACTGGCCAAAGATAAAGCAGAACGTCAGGCTGCTCTTGCTAGTGCACCTCACGATACGGTTGATGTAGTGGTTGTCGGTTCTGGTGGCGCAGGTTTCTCTGCGGCAATATCGGCAACAGATAATGGTGCGAAAGTCATTCTGATTGAAAAAGAGCCTGTTATCGGCGGTAACGCTAAATTGGCTGCAGGTGGCATGAACGCTGCTTGGACTGATCAACAAAAAGCCAAAGAAATTAAAGATAGCCCAGAGCTAATGTTTAAAGACACCATGAAAGGCGGCCGTGATATAAACGATCCAGCATTAGTTGAAGTCTTAAGCTCACACTCTAAAGGCTCAGTTGATTGGATGACCAAAATGGGCGCCGATTTAACCGATGTTGGCATGATGGGTGGTGCATCGGTTAAGCGTGCACACCGTCCAACTGGTGGCGCAGGTGTGGGTGCTCATGTTGTTCAAGTGCTTTATGATAATGCCGTAAAACGCAATATCGACTTACGCATGAACACTCGTGGCATTGAAGTGCTTAAAGATGACAGCGGCAAAGTGAAAGGTATTCTGGTTAAGGGAATGTATAAAGGTTACTACTGGGTGAAAGCCGATGCGGTCATCTTAGCAACGGGTGGTTTTGCTAAAAATAACGAACGTGTCGCTAAGCTTGATCCTTCATTAAAAGGCTTTATCTCTACTAACCAACCTGGTGCTGTAGGTGATGGTCTGGATGTGGCTGAAAATGCTGGTGGCGCTTTGAAAGACATGGAATACATCCAAGCTCATCCAACACTATCAGTAAAAGGTGGCGTAATGGTCACTGAAGCGGTACGTGGTAATGGTGCGATTTTGGTTAACCGTGAAGGTAAGCGTTTCGTCAACGAAATTACCACTCGTGATAAAGCATCTGCGGCAATCTTAGCGCAAACGGGTAAATCAGCTTATTTGATTTTTGATGACTCTGTACGTAAATCACTGTCTAAAATCGATAAGTATATTGGTTTAGGTGTTGCACCATCGGCAGACAGCTTAGTGAAATTAGGCAAGATGGAAGGTATTGACGGTAAAGCGTTAACCGAGACAGTTGCACGTTATAATAGCTTAGTGAGCAGCGGTAAAGACACTGATTTTGAGCGTCCAAATCTACCTCGTGCACTAAACGAAGGTAACTACTATGCAATCGAAGTGACACCTGGGGTTCACCACACTATGGGTGGCGTGATGATCGACACCAAAACTGAAGTCATGAATGCTCAGAAACAGGTTATACCTGGCTTGTATGGCGCTGGTGAAGTCACTGGTGGTGTTCATGGTGCTAACCGCTTAGGTGGCAATGCAATTTCAGGCATCATCACCTTCGGTCGCTTAGCAGGTGAAGAAGCGGCAAAATATTCTAAAAAGAACTAATCGATTTAGAATTAACTGACTAGCTAGTATCAGTAAGCCACAGTTCATTACTGTGGCTTTTTTTATGCGTCAATATCTCCAAACCTAACCAATTAACGCGTCAATAGCGGGCCTGTTGCAAGTCTTCTCATGTAAAAAATAACGCAGTTAGCAAGGCAAAGGGCTGTTTGCGAGGCATTTGTTATCCCGAGTTCAGATTAATTAATGCATAATCGATGGCACAGTAAATTTTGCATTAACTCACTAGCTAATATACAACGCTAACTTACAAAGCTATCAAAGGATAATAATGAAACAGTCTATAGTTCACATCGCGCTAGTGGTGAATGATTACGATGAAGCCATCGATTTTTATGTCAATAAATTGAAGTTTGAATTGATTGAAGACACCTATCAAGCAGAACAAGACAAACGCTGGGTTGTAGTCGCACCTCCGGGTTCAAACGGGGTATCTTTGCTGTTAGCGCGGGCATCAAAACCAGAGCAACATGATTTTATTGGTAACCAAGCTGGCGGACGGGTATTTCTTTTTTTGAATACCGATGACTTTTGGCGCGACTATAACCGCATGCAACTTGATGGGATTAAGTTTGTGCGCCCGCCTCAAGAGCAAGACTATGGCACTGTGGCGGTATTTGAAGATCTTTATGGCAATCTTTGGGATTTACTGCAGTTAAATGATAAACATCCGAAATAGATAATTAAACCATTCATAATTCCAGCAAAATTATAACGACACACTTGATTTCTACACCGAGGAAATCAGCATCGATCATTCTATGCTGACAACCTAAACCACGCATTCTGCAAGCTAACTGACATAAAAAAGCCAGTTGGATATTCCAACTGGCTTAACAAAACGTCACTCTATTTTAGAGCTAGTCTATATGCTGTAACCCAATTACAAAGCAAATTTATAGTAGACGTAAAAACGAGTGTCAGTTAGGTCATCGCCTGTAGAGTAATTAACAATGGCATGTCTGGCTCGCACACTTAAACCATTTACAAACTGTGAAAGATCATAAGTAACAGACAAGTCGGTTTCATCAATGTCTTTACTTGAATCACCATCTATTTGATAACTAGCCCAGTTAAGATATGTGCTCACACCACTGAGAGCAGAGTCAGGTGCAAAGTTGTATGCTAGCTGAGCACCGTAACCTTCTTCATTAGCACGCGAAGACTGAACCACCTGCTGAATGATCACTTTTTCATCACCAAATGGGGCAACAACATCGCCATCACCAGTTTTTGCGTACTTAATCGTGGCATCAAACCCACTCCATTTCATCCCTAAATGGAACCCAGCCTGGTAAGTATCAAACTGTGCAGCGCTCTGATCTAGCTTACCTGTAGAGTCTTGTTTTAAATAAGACGGAATGAAGTACCAATTGGCAGCGCCCATTTTACCGCTCATGTCCAATTTAACATGATACTGATTGTAAACGTCTTCCATGGAGTAGTACCACAGACTGGTTTTGGCTTTGACCGCATTCAACGGCAGATTGTAATCCAAACCTAAGGCGTAAATAGGGTTGTCTTCAACATCGATGAAAACGCCCTTACGTGCAAATTCACCCCGGATACCATCAGCCACACTGGC
This sequence comes from Shewanella sp. SR43-8, assembly GCF_014163775.1. Taxonomy (NCBI): domain Bacteria; kingdom Pseudomonadati; phylum Pseudomonadota; class Gammaproteobacteria; order Alteromonadales; family Shewanellaceae; genus Shewanella; species Shewanella sp. SR43-8. Next base: position 17,346 of record NZ_JACJDX010000013.1, read on the forward strand.
AAACTCTTCGTTGGTCCAGCCCATGTAATCAGTGATATACAGCGCTGACACGCCCAAGTTCTCAATTGAGGTATTCTTAATACTGGCACCGCGATAGGTGAACGGGATTGCTCTTAATGGGAACGGGTTCATCATGGGAGTACGTAACTCTTGCGCACCAACCACTATTTTAGTGTCGTACCAGTTGCCGCTAACAAAGTATTCTTGCAAACGGTTAACAGATGTACGTTCAACCTTAGCGCCAGGCGCTCCACCACCAACAAGGCCATACAGACCATCATCGTTTGCATCCCAAATTGGGTTAGCTGAAGCAAATGAACTGCCAAAGCTTATACCGTTAGCTTCTCCGGATCGCAGGTAGAAAAGGCCACCGAATGATGTATCACGTCGATCAGTACTATCGCCATCAAAGTTACGTTGGAAGTCAAATAATTGAAATTGACCATTCACACTGCCGTCATTAAATAAATTGGCCATTGGCTCGGCCGCAAAGGCTGGGCTTGCTGCTAGGCATGCCACAACCAAAGGTAGTAGTTTTGTTTTCATCATCATTTTTCTCATCCTAATTATTGTTAACTTTTCTTATGGTCGAGATATTAAGGTGCCAAATGGCCGACTTATGGCACAACAAAGTCAAAACGAAGGTGGCAACTGCCACAGTAGTTCTCTGACTTTTGGTGTACGCTGTGACATTTAAGGCAGTCAGTTTCAGTGCCAAAATGACGATTTTCATGTGGATTTGTTGGTTTCACATTCTTGGTTTTGGCTGCTAGCTTTTGGGTGTTATGACATGTCACGCATTTAGACATAGTCACAGGTTCACGAATTTCAGCTTTACCGTGGCAGCTAGCACATTTGAGTCCTTTAGCCGCATGAGTTTGATCCAATAAGGTGTTATTGTTTGCCATTGCACCGCTTGCGAAAAAGCTCAATGCAAGACAAAGCATGATGTTGCGCAGTGTTAATTTCTTCATTGTGTTATTCCATTATTCATTGGGAAGGTTGCCAAGTGTCAGGCATCCATTTAACTGGGTGTTCGTTTTATAGCTTGGCCACATACCTACCTGCTAAGTAGCCAAACGTATAACAACGTCCTAGTGACAATCCGAATACAGTCAGTGGGTAATCAACGCCACCATAGAAGCCACCACCTAAGTTACCGATAACGAATAAGCCGCCAATTTTGTTGCCATCAGCATCAAGCGCTTGATGATTTTTATCGACTAGCATTCCTGAACAAAGGGTTGAGATACGCATGCGGCGGTGAATGCCATAGAAAGGGGCTTTAACAACAGGAAGCATTTTTGATGAAGGCTTACCAAAATCGTCATCTTTACCGGTTTTGCAAAGCTCGTTATAGCGCTTAACATTGGCAACGAAGGTTTTAGGGTCACATTCCAGTTTTACTGCAAGCTCTTCCAAGGTATTGGCTGAGTAGGTATTTGTCTGAGATGCAAACACGCCGACCTTAGGCGCTGGATCTTCAGGCATATAGATTTTCATTTCTTCAGGTGAGTACAGTTTTCCAGGCCAGTTAGCAGCTTGGTCCATGTAATTAGAATCAAAGACTTGAGAGTAGTTACCCGCATTTTCTGCATCACGTAGGTAGTTATTCATCAATGACATTTCAACCGTTTCATTGACGAAACGATTACCTTTGCGGTTAACAGCAAGGAATGGCATATCACACATTGAAGCTGGACCGGCGTCAAAATCGTGCAACATTTTGGTATGACCGATAGGTTCGATTACGCCACCGGCCCAGTAAGCCATAGAGAAACCATCGCCAGTACGATCCATTTGCTTGCGTTCAAAATGCTTCAAATCAGGAATGAAGAAGTTACACATTGCTTCGTTATTCTGATAATCACCAGACGACAAAATCACACCTTTTTTAGCAAGGTATTTGTGGTATTTGCCATCACGGTCTTTGGCAATAACACCAATAACTTTGCCAGATTCATCTTGGATTAGTTGTTGTGCTGGCATGTTGAAGAAGAATTTAACACCCGCTTTTTCAGCTACTTTAGCTAAATCACGCATGCCGTCACCTGTGGTATATGGCTTAGGGCCACAAAATGAGGTCACAAAATTGAGCTTATGTTCAGTGACACCACGAATACCATGTTGCACTTTAGTGCCTTGGTCTACGATTTGCGCGCCACCTTTTTTAGCACGATCGATAACCCAAGAAACTGCCTCACCAGAGTTATACGCCCATTCTCTAACAAGTTCAGGGTGACAACGGTGAGCACTGTCGCTCATTAAACGGCTAACCATGGCTTCGACACCAGCCTTATCGCTGTTGGCCAAATCAATACCAGAACCTGTGTTACCTTGAGAAACGACAATCGCTTGTTTTTGTAATACCGCAACTTTAGCGCCATTCTCAGCCGCTGATAGTGCCGCAGGAACACCTGAAGCACCCGCACCAACCACAACCACGTCGAACGTTTGTGTCGATACGATCAGTCTGTCAGAAATCGGTTTCGGCTTAGGCATAAACTCTAACGTTGCGCCGCCATCTGAACTTTTAGCTGCGTTTTGGCAGGCGTCATCTGTTGCAGCAGAAGCCATTCCGCCACTTAGACCGGTAAATGCAACTGCGCCAGTACCCACTGCAGCACGAGTTAAAAAGCTACGTCGTGAAATACCATTTTGCAGGACATTCGCGGTGTATTGATCGATTGCTTCCGGCTTCTTTGAATCATTATTACTCATTGTCATACTCCTTTTGCCCTCACTGTCACAATGGGTCCAACAGCATTAACTGCGATATTGGACCCGCTCATAACCGTACAGAGCTACTGTGTTCTACTTGCATCAAAAGTAGGGTTCGCTCAGAAAGTGGGGAAAAGTCTTAATATGATAATAGTTAATGTTAACCCCAAATTTGATACGTTAAATGTATGACATATGATATTACCCATAAAGGGATAGTTATTACATCTATGGAGTAGCTCTCAAAAAAAAGTGATTTTGTGACTTTCTAACAACAAAAATATAATAGGCATTACCGATGAGAGAAATTCAACAGATGAATATCAACAGAAAGCAAATAATCGAAGTTGAGTCATATACTTACAAGCAGTTGTGACGCATAAATAGGAGCGGGAAAACAAGGATATTTCATCAGCATAACTATTAAGCATATGTATGAGCATGATAGAATATAAACCAGAACAAATTTAGGACACTGAACTTGGTTAACTTTACCTCAGTCAAACACATGAAAGCTTCCGATGAAATAGGAAACCAACTAAAGAATGCTATTTTTGAAGGTAAGTATTTAGCTGGTGATAAACTACCATCCGAACGAGAACTCATTGAATTGTTTCAAATAAGTCGCACTGTAGTGCGAGAAGCAATTAAAGGACTTGAAGCGAGTGGCCTTGTAGAAATTAAACAAGGTGCGATGGGTGGCGCTTTCGTTAAACTGATGACATTTGAACGACTGACTAATGTGTGTCAGGAATTGTTCATCATGGAAAAAATGTCATTCGCCGAAGTCTGCGAGGCACGATTACAAATTGAGCCTATGGTGGCTAAATTAGCAGCGCAAAATTGCACCCCTGAACTGGCAGAAAAATTACGTGAGGCCTCTCGCTGTGAAGAACACATATTAGACTATTCTGATACCGTTTATTCACGCCAGAAAGTGCATTATATTTTAGCTGATATGTCAGGAAATCGTTTTCTCGCGGCTATCGTCAAATCTCTGTTGCAAGTTATCAGTAATGCAACTTCAAAATTTGAACCTAGCCATGACAAAGTCCATCCAGTAGGCCTGCATGACGCAATTATTGCAGCGGTTATCGCACAAGACGGTCAACAAGCTGAGGCAGAAATGCGCACACACTTACAAGCATTTACCCTAAGGCTCAACGCTGTAGAAAAAGATTATAGAGACACTGAAAAATAAGCATTATTATACTGTACAGTCTTGATTATACGCAGGTTCATGTTTATTCATGAGCCTGTTTTTATACCCATAGTAAAACAAAGCTCAACAAGATTTGCAGCCTATGTACAAAACACCTCAGCCAATCCAAATGACATTATCACATTGCTAGCAAAGTATTTATCTTAGTTAAAAGCTGCTTAAATTTCTGTTTTGTCAAACCAACTGCGATCTATTTCCCAACAATGTAGAAACTGAGACCAATTAGTCATTAAATTCTTATCAGTATTTACCCTGCAAATCATATGTTATACGTTTAACATATTACCATTTAGGTATGAACAATGAGGATTAATATGAAAACGGAAAATCTATGGATTCCCTTAGCTTTAGCACCTTTGTGTATTGCTCTTTACGGCTGCAATAGTGACTCATCTACGGAAGGCATTCCACAACTTGAGGCCGCCATACCTGCAAGTATCACCAGTTGTGCAACACTCGCAACTGAGTTCAATTATGCCGACACTACAATTATCAGTGCAGAACTTATCCCCGCGGGTGATGTGGAATATGACGCAGGCGAAATTTACCCGTCTCCTTCACATTGTTTAATCACAGGGAAAATGAACGAAAGAACTGGCATAGGGATGGATGGTGATGCCGAGTACGCTATTGGTTTTGAAATGCGTTTACCGTCTGACTGGAATGGCCGTTTTTATTACCAAGCCAATGGCGGCTTAGATGGTAAAGTGCAAAAAGCCGTTGGTCGTTTCCTTACATCTGCAAGCAAGGATTCTGGTGCGCTAAACAAAGGCTTTGCAGTCATCAGTTCCGACACCGGACACGCATCAGCAACACCCATGTTTGGGCTAGATCCTCAGGCACGCTTAGATTATGGCTACAATGCGGTTGCCGAACTCACGCCAATGGCTAAATCTTTAATTGAAACCGCGTATGGTAAACAGCCTGATCGTTCTTACTTTGGAGGTTGCTCAAATGGTGGACGCCATACCATGGTTGCCGCAACACGCTATGCCGATTTATATGATGGTTTCTTAGTGGGTAACCCAGGGTTCAACTTACCCAAAGCAGCTGTTTCACAGCTTTATGGTATTCAGCAATATTCAAGCCTAGTAGATATTGACGTCGAAAATGTGCTCGCATCTTTACAAAATGGCTTCACCCAAGAAGAGTTTGCACTCGTTTCAAGTAAAGTCGCACAGCAATGTGACGCATTAGATGGTGCAAGCGACGGAATGGTACAAGATACTTATGGTTGCCAAGATGCATTTGATTTAGATCGAGATGTGCCAACCTGTCCTGCTGACCGAGATGGCACATGTTTAACTGCTGCGCAGAAGTCAGTAATGACAAACATTATGTCTGGGCCACGTAATAGTAATACAGATGCGGCCATTTATTCAGACTTCCCCTATGATGCGGGCATGGGCACCAATGATTATTATAACTGGGAATTTTTCATGGCGATGATGAGAGATCCAGGCGCTGTGGCATTTATATTCTCAACCGCACCAACCCCTTATAATGGTTCAACGGAACTCGGTGCATATGAATTTGTGATGCCTTTTGATATGGATACCGATGTTGAGCGTATTTATGCGATTGATGATACTTACACCCAGTCAGGAATGACATTCATGACACCACCAAATCCAACTGATCTAACTGTATTGAGAGATCGAGGCGCTAAGATAATGGTCGTTCATGGTACTTCTGACGCAGTATTTTCACCTAACGATACAGTTAACTGGTACAAAGGCTTGCAAAACGTCAATGAAAATCAAGCCGACGAGTTTGCTCGCTTATATTTAGTCCCTGGTATGAACCATTGCGGTAAGGGGTTAGCTACAGACCGCTTTGACATGCTTGACTCTCTCGTTGCATGGGTAGAACAAGGGCAAGCACCTGAGAGCATAAATGCTTCTGTTCGTTCTGAAAATACTGAGTTACCCGCTAACTGGTCTAAAACACGGACAAGACCATTATGCCCTTTCCCACAAGTGGCAACCTATAGCGGTACAGGTAACATGGAAGATGCAGTTAACTTTATCTGCGTGACTCCTGAGCAATAGAAACAATAAGCAACATAATGACGCACTAGATTGTGGAACAAGATATCCATCACTGTAACGCATTTGGGCACCTCTTTATTTAATAGCTAACAAGTAAAAGGAGCATTCTATGCTCCTTTTACTTGTTAAAACCTGCGACTTAATTTATTCAGCAAACCGCAGGCTAAATTCTTGAATGCGTTGTGCATTGACACCGCGATCGCCGATTCCAACCCGCGATACACTGCGTAAATCAATACGGCTACCCTGCTCTAATACAGACACGACCACAACAATATCGTCTGCGAAGTTAAAAAATGGGGTTCTTGAGGTACTTTCAAAACGACGTGCCTTTGGGTCTTGAGCGACAATAGTCCAACCCATTGACTCCGCAACCATAAGTGCCTTTTGATAAGCCGCATCAGCGGTTAAGTCTGACACTATAGGGTTAATATTAGGAAAAGCTTGCAGTTGCTGCGCAGCGATTTCGGGTCCACCATAAACTAAGCTGTTTTTAGCGCCTTCACGGCTGTCAGTTAAAAATTCAAATTGCGGTGGCGATTGGGTATTAGTGGTTATATCGTGAATAGGTGGGTATTTAACTGGCTCAATAACCAATGCCACAATACTCGGCGCCAATATGCCTAATCCAAGCACTAATGCTATGGTCGAATTGATAAGCCCTCTACCCTTAGCACGACTGTTTTGCTTAATGGTAAAGCTGGTAATTAATGCAACTAACCCAATCACGACGACAACATATCCCAGCAAGTTATTGTAATTACGGCTGGCCATGAAGCCGACTATGGGATCCCATAATCCTATTGTCGATCCAAATACCATTAATACGGCAAGTGCTACTGCAACCAATGCCACCACTAACGCAATATTACTTAAACTGCTTTTTTGCATCACATTCATCCTTTAGGTAATCCTAATTTATCTCACTCAACTTACATTGACCTGAATTTGTGCTAATAAATTTCTCAAACAACAAAAAAATATTCTGACTCAATAAGATAAGCTCGAACCGTTTACTGACTTAACCAGTGTTGTTTCGCTTTACTCACCCGTATTAGGATCAAGCGCTAAACGACGCATAGTACGAATTAAATTACTTCTATCTAGCTTTAAGGACCTTGCAACTGCAGCTAAGTTACCTCGCTCAGTCACGAATACTGTTTGTATGACTTGCCGCTGATACTCATCGGTGGCATCACGCAGTCCTTGGGTTATCACTTGGGATAACCTAGCCGTTGAATCATTGATGGATTGATTCTCCATCGCGGTTTGCTGTGGTGCTTCAGAATGACTCGCCATAAACTCTGACCCCAGATGCACAGGGCTAATACTAATAATACTAGCATGACGACCTTGTTCACTAATGGCCCTTAAGGCAGCGCGACTCAGCAAGTGCTCTAACTCACGCACATTGCCAGGCCAATGATATTGGGCTAATTGATTAATCGCGCTTTGTTGCAACCTCAGTTTCGCGACCCCAAGTTGATGTTGGCTTTTTTCTAAAAAATAGCCTGCCAATAAAATAACGTCTTTACCGCGATCTCGTAATGCTGGCACAGGCAATGGATAAACACTTAAACGATGATACAAGTCAGCTCTAAACCTACCTTCTTTAACTTCTAGCTGTAAATTACGATTAGTTGCAGCAATAATTCTGACATCCACCACAATAATATTGTCGCTACCAACACGCTGAATTTCACCATTTTGCAATGCACGCAATAACTTAGCTTGTACCGCTAACGGTAATTCACCCACTTCATCTAAAAATAATGTGCCGCCATCGGCAAGCTCAAAGCGGCCCCGACGATCGCTTACCGCACCAGAATAGGCACCTTTTACATGACCAAAGAGTTCACTTTCAACGATGCTTTCTGGCAGTGCTGCACAGTTAATTTGTACTAACGGTTGCTCGCTACGACGTGATTGTTGATGAATGCTTTTGGCAACCAACTCTTTACCCACACCAGTTTCCCCGGTAATTAATACCGATAGATCGCTGGCGGCAACAGTATTTATCTCTGACAATAAATCCGTAATTGCGCCACTGTTACCAATAATGCTCGACGGCCCTGCAGTCGCTAACATGCACTGTGCCACTTGATGATTACGTTCAACTTGAATTTCTAACGCTTCAATATGTTCACTGGTACTAATCGCAGCGGCCACAGCAGCAATATAAGCACGGGTTTCGGTTGGATTAAGCGAATCAAAACTACCTGCTTGCATAGCGTCTAAGGTTAAAACGCCCCAGGCTTTACCATCGATATAAATGGTGCTACCCATGCAGTCATGCACGTGCAATTGTTCACTGCCATCATCGACTAAACCGTCATAGGGATCGGGCAGTGTTGAGTCGGCATCGAAGCGGGTAACGTGTGGGTTAGCTAAAATTTGCTGCAAGCGTGGATGGTGGTTAATCGAAAATTGTCGCGCTAACGCTTCTTGCTTTAAGCCCACCACAGCTACAGGCACCAAATGATCTTGTTTAAGCTTCAGTAAGGCTACAACATCGCACGGAATAGCGCGTTGAATCGCTAAAATCAGCCGCAAGTAACGCTCCGATTTTATCAAGTCACGATTTAAGTCTTCTACAATGTCGATAAAGGGAACAATATTCATAATAAGTCAAATAAACCTAATTTAGGTTAATTTGACACACTTACCGATCTAGGTCAATTTAACCTTTATTAAATTTATATGTTTAAAATCAGTGTGATAAATGTTGGCACGTTCTGTGTAATGTCTAGGTATACAAGGTAATTGATTGAAGCTTATCGCTATTTACTCCCCAAAAAGGAATCATGAATGTTAGACACTGCAACTGTTCAAATTATTAAGGCCACTGTCCCCGCGTTACAACTTTACGCCAATGACATTACCAGCCATTTCTATCCATTACTGTTTGCCCAGCATCCTGAAGTATTGCCTTATTTCAATCAAACTAACCAAGCTAAAGGCACTCAACCTAAAGCACTGGCTAACGCTGTGATTGCTTATGGTGCCAATATTGATGAACTAGGTAATTTAAGCGCTGCGGTCAGTAAAATTGTCCAAAAGCATACCGCACTAGGTATATTGCCGCACCAATATGATGCGGTTGGCAGCTGTTTATTACAGGCCATTAAAGCCGTACTCGGCGATGCTGCAACAGACGAAGTGATTGATGCTTGGGCCAAAGCTTACGGTCAGTTAGCCAACATATTAATTGCGGCTGAAGAGTCAATTTATACACAGAACGAACAGAAAACTGGTGGCTGGCGCGGCGATCGTGAGTTTATTTTAATAAAACGTGTAGATGAAAGTTCAGTGATTACCTCATTCTACTTTCAACCATTTGATGATAAAGGTTTGCCAAGCTTTGAAGCCGGTCAATTTCTAACCTTGGTATTTGATGATATCGATGGCGTATCAATGCGTCGTAACTACAGTTTATCTGACGCGGCAGGCAATGATTACTTAAGAATTAGCGTCAAGCGTGAACCTAATGGTGTGGTATCAAATCACTTACATAACCACATTCAGTTAGGTGATAAAGTCAAATTACGTGCCCCCAGTGGCGATTTTACTTTACGTAAAAATACCAAACCATTAATTTTACTCACCGGCGGTGTGGGCATTACGCCTGCGATTAGTATGCTCAATACTGAAGCTGGTTCAGGCCGCGATATTCGCTTTATTCATGCGGCTCTTAATAGTGATGTCCATGCGTTTAAACACCATGTTGATCAACTTGCCTCAATCCATGATCACATCAAGCCGCTATATGTTTACAGCCAACCAGAACAATATTGCCAACCTCATGCGACAGGCTTCATTGATGCATCATTGATTGCAGAGCAACTGCCTGCAGACCGCGATGTAGAATTTTACCTACTTGGCCCTACTGGCTTTATGAAAGCAGCATTAGCTATCGCCACCAGCTTAGGTATACCAGAAAACCAAATTCATTATGAATTCTTTGGCCCAACTGAAGCATTAAGCGCTTAATCACCCAATAAACCCGTAAGATAGAAAAAGCCCTGAGTGTTAACTCAGGGCTTTTTAGTTATTGATAAAAAACGATTAAACCTATGGCTGGAGATGTCCTAAAACGGGATATCGTCATCCCAATCTTCATCTTCTCAATGATTAAATACTCTATTAACTTAAATAAACTGGATAGCACACATGGTTAAGTCATCCTGAAACTCTGAAAAACCGCAAAATAGTTTCATTTGCTGTTCAAGATACTCCAGCATAGCTTCGGGTTCATCGGGGGCGGCACTAATGGCTTTTTCTAAGCGATCAAAGCCAAATAGCTCTTTTTGGGCATTTTGAGTTTCGATGACAACATCAGTATAAACAAACAAGATATCACCAACATCCACGCTAACCCTGTAGGTATCCCAATTTTGCTCACGCAATACACCTATCGGTATCCCGCCCTGATCTAGAGCAACCAGTCGATTGGCTTTTTTCAAGTACGCATGCGGATGGCCAGCATTGGCATAAATAAGTTCTTTGTCTTTACAATTATAACGAAGCACTGTGGCGGTTAAAAAACTGCCGCGGGGCTTTTTAGTGAAAAAGTGTTGATTGATATAATTGAGTACTTCTGAAGAGCTACTGGATAAGTTCTTCGGCTCAAAGGTGCGTAAAATCGCATCTATCATTGCTGTCTCTACGGCAGCGGCTGGGCCATGCCCCGATACGTCGGCAATAATCATTCCTATATCACCTTGAATGTCAGGACGACTTTTACCGAGATCGACAATATCTAAATAATCGCCACCAGCGCCTTTCATTGCTTTGTAGGTGTAGGCCATTTTAACGGAGCTGAGTTCAATACCTTTGTCTGGCAACATTAGCTGTTGTAAGCGGGTAATCTCTTCTATCTCATCGCGGATCCATACTTGAGCGGCATTGAGCTGTGAAGATGCTTCAGAGAATTGAAAACTTTTTAGCTGATATAAAAGCTTGAAATACAATGCACTAACATGATGCGACTCTACATTGGCAGGCAAATCGAGCAAAATGATACAGTCAAATAAGCTCGAATCTTTACCAAAAGGCAGTGCCCAAGACGTCTTGCCATCATCATTTAATGGCAATATCTCAATGGTACTGTGCTGTAACGACAATGCTTGAAACTGTTTATACAGGTTAGTGTAATGTTGATCACACAAGGATGAAAAATTACAGCTAATTTGGCCATTTTTCTTAATGAGATAATAATTAAACTCAGTTAACGTGAGCGCCAAGGTGGTTTTAAACCACAAGGTTTCATCAATGATATTATTAGCTAATGCTCTGTCTATACTCAAAGGGAAGACCTTACTTTTGGGCTAATTTAGCAGCAAGGGCTTCATTTAAACCAGAAACACCACTTTTCTTTAAGGTACTTTGATAGTCTTTACTAAAGGTACGGATCATTGATAAACCTTCCGCTACAAAATCGTAAATTTTCCATTCATCATTGCGCTGATAAAGCTGGTAAGAAACTGGAATGATATTGTCTTTGGTATGAATGTCGGTATCTACCGTTGCATAGACTTTTTTCTTGATGGTCTCGCCAGTGTAAGCAACGGTTTCATTGTCATATTTTTCTAACAATACAATATAAGTATCGACTAGCACGCCTTTTAACAACACCATAAATTGACGCTTTTCGCTGTCGCTGGCTTCTCTCCAATACTTACCTAATACGCGTTGCGCAGACGCTTGAATATCCACATGCTTTTCAATCACATCACTGAGCGATTGTTTTTTTTGTTCAACCGACAAAGCGCTATCAGAAGCAATACTAATGATATCTGACACACCCAATTTAACCCGATCTGTCGGTCCTTGTGCTGCTAAAGCTACAGACGACATCACTAACATTATGATTAAAGCTATTATCGATTTCATTATTTATCCTGACTAAACATATATTTACTAACTAATTCTTCGATGCTAATTGATGATTCTGTATCAATAAACTCATCACCATCTTCCATATTGATGTCTGATCCACCGCTGGATATTTTAAGAAACCTATCACCGATAATCCCAGATGTACGAATAGACGCGACGGAATCATCTGGCACGATAATGCTGTTATCTAATGACACTGTAACCACAGATTCATACGCTTTAGGGTCGTACTTAATCGATTTAATTAACCCAACCCTTACACCGGACATTTCAACAAAAGCCCCCTCTTTTAAACCTGAAGAGTTTTCAAATTTAGCGACTAAGGTATATTGACCGCTATTAGAAATCGATGCCCCGCCAATGGTAACAGACATAAATACCAAGGCTCCAATCCCGCACAGCACAAACAGGCCGACGAGAAAATTGACGTAATTGTTTTTCATTGTTACCTCGAGTTATAGCGCTAATGAGCTAACGATGTAGTCACTAAATAGCATAATAATTGCACTCATTACCACTGCCTGAGTGGTGCCATTACTGACGCCTTCAGCGCCCATATTTTTTTGATTCAGGTGTAAGTAAAAGCCGTAATACAAAGGTATCCACATAATAAATAAACCAAATACCAACGACTTTATTTGACCAACCAGCACATCTTTAAAGCTAATCGTATCCAGCACACCTTGAATATATGCACCGGGGTTTTCGCCTTGGATGTGAACGCCAACGATATAACCACCGCTTATCCCAACCAGGTCGAACACTGCCGTTAGAATAGGCACACAAATTAACGCAGCAAGTAAACGTGGCAACATTACATAGCGATAGCTGTTAATCGCCATGCAATCAAGCGCATCAAACTGCTGCTCATTGCGCATAATACCAATTTCAGAGCAGGTAGCAGAGCCTACTCGCGCAATCAGCATCAATGCAGTCATTACCGGGCCCAGTTCTTTAATCAAACTCAAGGCCACTGCCGAACCCAACAAATCCACCGATCCAAAGCGCACTAAGGTGTCGTAAAATTGCAGCGCCACCACCATGCCAGTAAATAATGCTGCGACAATAATGACGATTAAAGACCGATTACCGATAAAGTATATTTGCTTGAGCACTTGTTTAAATGACACCAGCCCAGTAAATAGGCTGCTGACAATGCGCAGTAAAAACATTGTCGCTAGGCCTAAACTGTCGATATTTTTTCGTGTTGCGGCGCCCAGATTACTGATCGCATTAAATAAGGCGGTCATTAAATATTGTCCTTATCTAACAGTCGATTGAAGTAAACCTCGCCATCGTCTCGGTAAGTATTAGGTTGGCGGTTAATCATATTTTGAATACGTTCATCTGGCGAATTTTTAATCTCGTCAACCGTGCCATTTGCCACGACTTCGCCGTTAAACAAAACCACCACACGATCGGCAATTTTAAACACACTTTCAAGCTCATGAGTCACCACCACTATGGTCATGTTCATAGCATCTCTTAAGGTTAAAATAAGCTCATCCAACTCTACTGCGGTAGTCGGATCTAGTCCTGCCGACGGTTCATCAAAAAATAGTAACTTAGGGTCCATGATAACCGCTCTAGCTAAGCCGGCACGCTTTAACATGCCACCCGATAATTCAGAGGGCATCATATGACCAGTGCCGGCCATATTCATGAGTTCAAGCTTCATCCGCACCATAATATCGATAGTTTGGGTGTCTAAAGAAGTATTCTGCTCTAAGGGTAACCTGACATTATCGGCCACAGTCAACGAGCTCAGCAGTGCGCCACCTTGAAAAGCGACACCCATTTTTTGACGTAAATGACGTAATTGTTTACTTTTAGCCGTAAAAATATTCACACCATCAATCATGATAGTGCCAGAAACCGGTGTTTTAAGCCCAAGCATATGATTGAGTAAAGTACTTTTACCTGAGCCAGAACCGCCCATCACCACCAGAATCTCTCCGGGGTTGACCTCTAAATTGACATCCTTAAGTACTTGGGTGTCACCATACTGGGCAAACAAATGCTCTACGGTAATAATAGGCTTAACCATTGTGAGTTACAGCACCTACTGAATCCGCTAAGTTAAACACTGTGTTTAAGCGGGTTAATTGCAATACTTGAAGCGGCGAACCATTAGCACCAACAATATGAAACTCAGTATGGTTTTCTTTGGCCTCATTAAACGCCTCAACTAATGACGCCATTCCTGAGCTATCGATATATTGCAGATGGGTAAAATCGACAATAACGTTATTTTTACTCTTAATTAATTTGATGATGTCGAGTTTAATACTGCGTGAATTGCTCAGATCGACTTCACCATAAAGCTTAACGACTTGATAATTATTTTGTTGCTCAATTTCAATATTCATTTCATATCACTCAAATTTAACCGTCAATTCTAACCAATTACCTTTACCTTTATGTGGGAGCAATCTTACGGTTTCTGCCACATAATGGATCAAGCAAAGGCCTAGGCCACCCGGTTCACATAAATTATTTTCTGGCGGTATTAATTGTTTATCAGTAATCTGCGAACACACATCTTTAATCACAAATCGCGCGTGTTCATGGTCACTGCTGATCTCTATCTCTAAACAGCCTTTTTTCGACATGTGGTAACCATGGCGAATCACATTGGCGCAAGCCTCATCAACGGCTAATACGATTTCATTAACTTTATCTTCGCGAAAGGGAAAGTCTTGGCAAGCATGTTCCACAAATTGGCGAATATTTTTTAATTCACTTGTACAAGATGAAAACGTTTTGATGTTTGACATGGGCTAGTCCGTATTTTTTATATCAGTTTGATCGCCTATTTTTTTATCTACTGGAGCTTCATCTAATAGCTCATCATCTAATAGTTCGTCATCGAACTCTAGATCAAATTCTTCTGTATCAGCCTCATCTACTTTTCCGTCACTGACTAAGTGCGCATCTCGCTGTAGATAGACATCTTTAACATAGCCATAAGGATCTAATGACTTATCTAAGATAGGTTCATATTGCTGAAATTCAATCCTACTGTCTAACCCTTCAAGCACAAATTTCCCCGCTCTTTGCTCAAATGTCAGAATAGACAAGGGATAGACAAAAATATCAACAAAATCACCGACGGTATTACGTGCCGTGCTGGCCCCATAAACAGGCCACATAATGAATGGTCCATTACCTATCCCCCAAACACCAAAGGTTTGTGCGAATGTTTCTTCTTTTTTAGCCAGTCCCATGTCTGTAGCAGGATCAAAAATACCGACTAAGCCGATTGTTGTGTTGACGACAAAACGTAACACACTACTGCCACTGTCAGTCACTTTCCATTGCAAGAGGTTATTTAATGCGTAAAGCGGTTCACTGAGATTTGATAAAAGGTTAGTCACACCTTGTCGGATAGGCTGAGGAACGTTTTCATAGCCTTGGGCTGCTGGTTTTAACGCATATTTATCCATAACCTGGTAATTAAAATCCCAGCTTTTTCGATTAACCGCTTCGAACGGATCGCCCGGTGTTGAGGTACTAGCACACCCACTTAACAAGAGTAAAGTGCCTATAATCACAACTAATCGCCCCATCAATTCCACTCATAACTCCAGCTTTTAAATTGAAAAAATCTGCTACCTATATTGGTAGTGAGCATTATATTTAGCTCAGCTAATTGTGCTCAAGATTGAAAATATAACATTAAAACCATGCAAACGATAAATACAATTTGATTGATCGTTCAAAAATAATTTATTCGATCATTGAGTTCACAATATGCAACCGCTCATCAATCAAGGCATCAGTAGGCTTACTATCGAGATGGCTTATTGAATTAATGATGACCCATAGCGTATAAGTGCTGCAGATGATTACAAGCCATTATTCACCATATGTTTAATTTTATGGGCTTTGACAAAATGGTCTAATTGATGGGTTTCAATCCACCATGTTGCCGCTTCCATCAATAGTGCCGGATTATCATTTTTATTAGCAAAGAAAGCGTAAAATGACAAACCGACGTTATCGCCTTTTAAGGCCATTTTCTTATCACACACTTCGATGATTTTTGCTCTTAGTTCGGCTCTCATTATGTCCTCTTCACTTAAAATTAACTGACTAAAAATAGCCTATATCTTATTAATATCTGATACACAGATAGTGCTATGTTTAGCACATCGCCTTAGAGTAACCAATACAATAATCAACAGAACTATGCTAAAAAAGTAATCAACGCTAAACAATAAATAAACTGTTAAATCATCGTTATACTTGTCGTCGAAGTATTAATATAACGTTTCATTTAATGAGAGGGTTTACTATTTTAGCTGGAGTGATCATAGAGAACAGTCACGTAACGGAGTAGACTGAATGTCTACATTCTTTAATTTGGACAATGAGACTCGCCATGAAATTCCTTGTTGATACTCACGCTCATACTATAGCGTCGTCTCACGCCTATAGTACCTTATACGATTACCTGTCTGTTGCGAAAACCAAAGGGCTTAAGTTATTCGCCATTACCGATCATGGTCCAGATATGGCTGACGCTCCCCATTTTTGGCACTTTGTGAATATGAAAGTGTTACCTCGAATTGTTGATGGCATTGGTGTACTGCGCGGCATTGAAGCTAATATCAAAAATGAGCATGGCGAAATTGACTTTTTTGGCGATTATTTAAAAGAACTCGATATTGTATTGGCAGGTTTTCATGAACCCGTTTTTCCGCCATCAACCAAAGAGGCTCACACCACGGCGCTAATCAATGCGATTGCAAGCGGTAATGTCGACATCATTACTCATCCTGGCAATCCCGCGTATCCCATCGATATTCAGCGTGTTGCCGCGGCCGCAGCAAAATATAACGTGGCACTAGAGATAAATAACTCCTCTTTTTTAGCCTCTAGAAAAGGCAGTGCACCAAATTGTATTGAAATTGCTAATGCCGTAAAAGAAGCCGGTGGACTGCTGGTTATGGGCTCTGATTCTCATGTCGCGTTTAGCTTAGGCGAGTTTGAAAAAGCTGTTGAGGTCATTGAAACAGTCGCGTTTCCAATTGAACGCTTACTAAACCGAAGCCCTGAAGCGTTGTTGAACTTTCTGACGGCTAGAGGTCATAAGTCACTTGACGAATACTCTGCTTTAATCGACTAGTTGATCCTATCCCAAACGGCACTGTGACAGGCACAGCGATCTTAGTTATCTGACATAAAAAAGGCCTGCAAAAGCAGGCCTTAAAGGTTTAGTTAACACGATAAATCATGTGTCCTAGAACGGGATATCGTCATCCCAACCTTCATCTAAATCTGGGGTGAAATTTTGCTGTGGCTGTGGAGCTGGACGCTGTGCAGGGGCATTTTGTGGTTGGAAATTACCCTGTGGTGCCGCTGGCTTTGGTGCGTAAGCTGGTGCAGCTTGTTGTGCTGGCGCAGCCTGTTGCTGATAACCGCCTTGCTGACCGGCATTTGGCTGAGCTTGGTAAGCTGCATTACCTGTGGCAGGTGCTGCTTGATTGTATTGTGCCTGTGGCGGACGAGCTTGAGGAGCCGGTGCAGGACGAGACTGTTGTTGTCCCATGTTTTGTCCCGAGCTTTGACCTTGTCCCTGATATTGACCACCACCGCTGTTATCACCAGAGTTGCGGCTGTCTAACATTTGCATTTCCATGGCGTTAATTTCAGTCTTGTAACGGTCTTGACCGGTAGCCTGATCTTGCCATTTACTGGTTTGCAATTTGCCTTCTAAATAAACTTTAGAGCCTTTTTTTAAGTACTCGCCAGCAATTTCTGCAAGACGGCGATACATCACAATGTTATGCCACTCAGTACGTTCTTGCATTTGACCTTGCTGGTCTTTCCACGACTCACTTGTCGCTATAGTAAAGTTGGCTACGGCGTTGCCGTTTGGCATGTAACGAACCTCAGGATCTTTACCTAAGTTACCTACCAAAATTACTTTATTCACACCACGACTGGCCATCGAAATCTCCTGAGATTTTTATCTGTTTACTTTATCTGAATACTAAGCTGTACGATCAACACGATCTAATTCACAGAGCCTAACACAGCTCGCGCTTCGCTTAAATTGAATTTATCATCGACCTTTAAATAAGCCACTTTATCTTCAAGCACGACTATGGCCTCGACAACACCGATTAGCTGCGACAAACTACTGGCCATATTTTGTGCGTCGGATTTATCTTTTACTGTTGCTTCAAGCGTATAGCTTTTCAATAACACAGGTTTTTGCATGCCTATGGTTAACAATAACCACACGCACATTAGCCCTAATGCGACAAAAAATACCCCAGAAGCGCCAACAAGTTGATAGGCTCCGCCGCCTAACATGCCGCCACAAAATGCACCTAAAAACTGGCTGGTTGAATACACGCCCATAGCCGACCCTTTATCGCCGACAGGACAAAACTTAGCAATTAAACTCGGCAATGATGCTTCAAGGTAATTAAAACCGGTAAAAAATAATACCACGGCGCCACTTAACACCCAGAGGTTGTTGGCATAAAGCCCCATCGCCGCCAGTGATACCATCATGATGACCAACGCGATTTGGAACATGGTTTTAGTATTGTTGCGTTTCACCCCAATAATGATTAATGGCACCATTAAGAAAAAGGCACCAACAAAAGCGGGGAAATACAGCATCCAATGTTTTTCTTTCACTAAGCCGGCATCAACTAAATCGAGCGGCAATGCTACAAACACAGCGGTGAGCACTAAATGCAGAATAAAAATCCCAGCATCTAAGCGAAACAGCTGCGGGTCTTGCAACATACGTTTAAGTTTTGTCGGTGTCGCGACGGTATCGCCTTTAGGCGCATGGCGAATAGGATTAGGCACAAAAAACTGCACTATCAACATCCCCAATACCGCTAACACCGCTGTTAACAAAAATAGCCCAGTTAAGCCCATGTATTGCGCTACAATCGGTCCAACTAATAACGACAAGGCGAATGAAAAACCAATGCACATGCCGATAATGGCCATGACTTTGGTACGTTGTTCGTCTCGGGTTAAGTCGGCAGCAAGTGCTAGCACTGCCGCAGCAATGGCGCCCATACCTTGTACTGCGCGGCCAAACACCACACCGTAAATATGGTCAGACGATGCAGCAATTAAACTCCCAATGGCAAACAAGACTAAACCACCAAGAATAATTGGCTTTCGTCCGTATTTGTCGGACAAAATCCCCATAGGGATCTGTAAAAAAGCTTGAGTTAATCCGTAGGCACCAATGGCAATACCAACCCAAAGCGGCGAGAAACCTTCTAAATGCTGACCATACAGCGCGAAGACAGGCATAATCATAAACAAGCCCATCATGCGTAAGCCAAACACACTGGCTAACGAAAATGCGACCTTTTTCTCCATACCCGACAGTCCATTACTGGCCATGCTGTTGCCCTTCGATAAGTCATTCAACAATATTATAAGATGCGCATATTATCACAGCGTCATAAATTAGCTCAAAAGGAAATCACAGTTTTGTATATAAGGTCTTTTATTTGTACATGTTAAATTTTAGTCCTGAACTTTAGCGCGGTTCGATGCGTACCATAAAATCGACTTAATCAAAATTGATATGAAGTCAGCTAACAAACTATGCGATACTGATCGCTGTTTTATTTACATAAGTCATAGAGTGAAACGATGGATAAAATTGAAATACGCGGTGCCCGAACCCACAATCTTAAAAATATCAATCTAACCATTCCCCGTGACAAACTTATTGTGATAACTGGGTTATCCGGTTCAGGAAAATCATCATTAGCCTTCGATACCTTGTATGCAGAAGGCCAACGTCGCTATGTTGAATCGCTGTCAGCCTATGCTCGTCAATTCTTGAGCTTAATGGAAAAACCTGATGTCGATCATATTGAAGGCTTAAGCCCCGCCATTTCAATTGAACAAAAATCCACTTCACATAATCCGCGTTCAACGGTCGGTACTATTACCGAAATCTATGACTACTTACGCTTGCTGTTTGCCCGAGTGGGCGAACCACGCTGTCCAACACATAATCAGCCTTTGTCGGCGCAAACGGTTAGCCAAATGGTTGATAAAGTGTTGGCCATGCCAGCAGACAGTCGCCAAATGCTGCTCGCGCCTGTGGTTAATGATCGTAAAGGCGAACACGTTAAACTGCTGGAAAGCTTATCAGCTCAGGGATATATCCGTGCGCGTATTGATGGCGAGGTGTGTGACTTAACCGATCCACCAACATTAGATTTACACATTAAACACACTATTGAAGTGGTCGTTGACCGCTTCAAAGTACGTGAAGACATGAAACAGCGTTTAGCGGAGTCATTTGAAACTGCATTAGAGCTGTCTGGCGGTATTGCCAAAATAGCCAGTATGGAAGATAGCAGTAAAGAAGAACTGATTTTTTCGGCTAACTTTGCCTGTCCGCACTGTGGCTATTCGATGGCAGAACTTGAGCCGCGGATCTTTTCGTTTAACAATCCCGCTGGGGCTTGCCAAACCTGTGACGGTTTAGGTGTACAGCAGTTTTTTGATCCCGACCGAGTGATCGCTAACGATGAATTATCCTTAGCCGGTGGCGCCATTAGAGGTTGGGACAGACGCAACTTTTATTATTTTCAAATGCTCAGCTCACTCGCTGAACATTATAAGTTCGACGTTGAAAAACCCTATGCCGAGCTGAGTGACAAAATCAAAAAGATTGTTCTATACGGTTCAGGCAAACAAAGTATTGCCTTTAAATACATCAACGATCGCGGTGATGTGGTGGTGCGTAACCATCCGTTTGAAGGCATTTTAAATAATATGGATCGCCGCTACCGCGAAACCGAAAGTAATTCGGTGCGCGATGAGTTGTCTAAATTTATTAATATGCAACCGTGTAACAGCTGTAGTGGTTCGCGCTTACGTGAAGAAGCCCGTAACGTGTTTATTGGCGAACTCAATCTACCGCAGCTCACCACGTGGTCAATTGGCGAAGCCAAACAGTATTTCGACACAGTTGAGTTTGCAGGGCAACGTGCACAGATTGCCGAAAAAATATTAAAAGAGATCAGCCAACGTTTAGGCTTTTTGGTTAATGTTGGCCTTAACTATTTGAGCTTATCGCGATCAGCAGAAACCTTATCAGGTGGCGAAGCACAACGCATTCGCTTAGCCAGCCAAATCGGTGCCGGGCTAGTAGGCGTAATGTACGTGCTGGACGAACCGTCAATTGGTTTACATCAACGCGATAATGAACGCTTACTGCAAACTCTTATTCACCTACGTGATTTGGGCAATACCGTCATTGTGGTTGAACACGACGAAGATGCTATTCGCCTTGCAGACCATGTTATTGATATCGGTCCAGGTGCTGGTGTGCATGGCGGCGAAGTAATTTGTGACGGTACCTTAGAAGACATTCTTAACTGTGAAGCATCGGTCACGGGTCAGTATATTTCCGGTAAAAAGCAAATTCACATTAGTGACGAGCGCACGCCGATGAACCCAAAACAAGTGATTGAACTATTTGGCGCATCGGGTAATAACCTAAGAGATGTTGATTTAACCATACCTGTTGGCTTATTTACCTGTATTACCGGGGTATCTGGCTCAGGTAAATCGACACTGATTAACGACACCTTCTTTAAAATAGCCCATAGGATGCTCAATGGCGCTACCGTCGATGAACCTGCGCCTTATAGAAGCATTGAAGGCATGGAGCATTGTGACAAAGTCGTTGATATTGACCAAAGCCCCATTGGTCGAACACCGCGTTCAAACCCTGCTACTTATACCGGTATTTTCACCCCAATCCGTGAGCTGTTTGCTGGCACGCAAGAATCACGTACCCGGGGTTATCGAGTGGGGCGCTTCTCGTTTAACGTCAAAGGCGGTCGTTGTGAAGCCTGCCAAGGTGATGGTTTAATTAAAGTCGAAATGCACTTCTTACCTGATGTTTATGTGCCTTGCGATTCGTGTAAAGGTAAGCGTTATAACCGTGAAACCTTAGAAGTAAAATACAAAGGCAAAAACATTCACGAAGTACTGCAGATGACCGTTGAAGATGCTCGCGTCTATTTTGATGCCATTCCCTCTATTGCGCGTAAACTGCAAACCTTAATCGATGTCGGCTTGGCGTATATTCGCTTAGGCCAAAGTGCAACGACCTTGTCTGGTGGTGAAGCTCAGCGAGTAAAACTGGCTAAAGAGTTGTCTAAACGCGATACCGGAAAAACCTTATATATTTTGGATGAACCCACTACAGGGCTGCACTTTGCCGACATTCAACTATTGTTAGATGTACTGCATCGCTTGAAATCTCATGGCAACACTGTGGTAGTGATTGAACATAATTTAGATGTGATAAAAACCGCAGATTGGATTATTGATTTAGGCCCTGAAGGTGGCGCTGGCGGCGGCATGATTTTAGCTGCTGGCACTCCAGAAGATGTAGCTGAACATCCTCAATCGCATACCGCTAGATTTTTAAAGCCAATGTTGGCGCTTCACAAACAACGTGCAAAAATGAAATAACCAAGCCGCCACCTTAAGCAAATAAGAGGAGATAACACCCCATGTTTACTGCTCAAACTTGTCTTAAGGTGGTTAGCTTTGGCTTATGGTGTGGCTTATCAATAGGCTTACTCAGCGGCTGTAGTCAAACGCCGCGCCAATGCTCATCAGCTATGCTAAGCAGCTGGCCCGATGCTCATCAACAAATCACCCAAGATATCTCAATCTTAACCACTGCAGAATTTCAAGGGCGCAAAACCGCCACGCAAGGTGCTCGCCTCACGCAAGAGTTCTTAATCAAACGCTTTGCTGAAATGGGATTACAACCCTGGCAAGCAACATTTGCCGTACCATTTAGTTATGATTATCAATTTTCGACCGCCTCAGGAGTCAATATCATTGCCACTATTGCAGCAAAAACCAATTCCAACCGATGGCGAGTCATTACTGCCCACTACGATCACTTAGGTCAAACAGCCAGTAAACGCTATCCAGGAGCCGATGATAATGCATCAGGTATTGCAGGAATGATGGCGATTGCAGCCCAATGGCAAGGTGATCCGCCGTTAGATGATGTGAACTTAATGCTAGTGGCTACTGACGCAGAAGAGCCCGGCCTATATGGTAGCTATGCTTTAGTTGCCTTATTACAACAATATCCACAAATGGAAATTGAACTGAGCATCAATTTAGACATGATAGGTCATCCCGATCGTCGCAAAGCCATTTACATGGAAGGCCAGAAAAACCTAGTTGATTTTGAATCGATTGAGCAAGAATTAATGCAAAAAACTCAATTATGCATTAAGACTCATCGCAGCAATTTGTTAAGTGGAAGGATGAATAAAACCGACTGGCTTAGGGCATCTGATCATTATCCATTTCACCAAGCGGGTTATCCTTGGGTGTACTTTGGGGTGCCACCGCATGCTCAATACCATACACCCGAAGACACAATCGATACTTTAGACATAGACTTTATCGTGGCGGTTGCTGAAACAGTGTATCAAATGATCAGTATCGATAAGCTGACCAAAGCCCCATAAATCGCTTAACCTGCGACAACAAGTGTTCACTTTTCAACCAATTAACAGATTTTAAAAATCAAGAATCAGGCCAATCTTCAACTTTAATGGCCAAATTAATGTTTATTTTCAGTTTTTACGTGGTCAACTTGCAATCTTGCTGCTATAATACGCCCCCTTATCGGCGCGGGAAATCGACACGGGGTTGATTTTCTGTCTGTGAAACTTTAGCACGAGCTTCCGAACTTCGTGCGCATCCACAAGGCTACAACTCAATGTCATCTGAAAGAACTTTCCGCGAACTCGGCCTGTCTGAGTCTTTGTTGCGTTCGCTTGACGAGTTAGGTTATGAAAACCCAACTCCAATTCAAGCTGCGAGTATCGACCCGCTTATGGCTGGTAAAGATATTATCGGTCAAGCACAAACTGGTACTGGTAAAACAGGCGCATTTGCCCTGCCTTTACTAAACAAAATCGACATGAAAATCAATGCTCCACAGATTTTGGTGTTAGCTCCAACCCGCGAATTAGCGGTTCAAGTTGCCGAAGCATTTGGTAGTTATGCCAAATTCATGAAAGGCTTCCACGTACTACCGATTTACGGTGGTCAAAGCATGCAACAACAATTAAACGCCCTTAAGCGTGGACCACAAGTGATTGTTGGTACTCCAGGTCGTGTAATGGATCACATGCGTCGTGGCACATTAAAACTAGATAGCTTAAAAGCATTAGTATTAGACGAAGCCGATGAAATGCTAAAAATGGGCTTCATCGACGATATCGAATGGGTATTAGAGCACAAGCCTGCTGATAGCCAACTTGCATTATTCTCAGCGACTATGCCTGAGCAAATTAAGCGCGTTGCAGCTAAGCACTTATCTAACCCAGTGAATATCAGCATAGCGTCTAGCCAGACAACGGTTGAGTCTATTGACCAACGTTATGTGCAAGTATCACAACACAATAAACTAGAAGCGTTAGTACGTGTTTTAGAAGTTGAAAATACTGAAGGTATTATCATCTTCGTTCGTACCCGTAACAGCTGTGTTGAATTAGCAGAAAAATTAGAAGCCCGTGGTTATGCTTCATCGCCATTACATGGTGACATGAATCAGCAAGCTCGTGAGCGTGCTGTAGAGCAGCTTAAGCGCGGCAAGTTAGATATTTTAATCGCGACTGACGTTGCGGCTCGTGGTCTAGACGTTGAACGTATTGGTCACGTAGTAAACTACGATATTCCTTATGATTCAGAGGCCTATGTACACCGTATCGGTCGTACTGGTCGTGCTGGTCGTACTGGTATGGCAATTCTATTTGTAACCAATCGTGAAATGCGCATGTTACGCACTATCGAACGTGCTACAAACAGCCGTATTTCGCCAATGAAAGTACCTAGCCCTGAATCAGTTGCAGAGCGTCGTTTATCTCGTTTAGGCGAGCAAATCCAAGAAACCATCAACGGTGACTTAGATTTCATGAAAAACGCTGTCGCAGAATTATGTCAACAACTTGAAGTTGATACCGATTTACTGGCTGCTGCTTTGTTACAACAAGTACAGCAAGAACGTCCACTACAGTTACCGACTATTACCGAGCGTCAACGTGATTCACGTGACGAACGTGGTAGTAGCGACCGTGGTGACCGCAATAGCGACCGTGGCGATCGTCCACGTCGTGAACGCAGTGACCGTGGCGAGCGTAGCAGCCGTCCAGCGCCAAACAGCTTTGGTGATGCAGAAGGCTTAAAAGATAACCCAGACGTGAAAATGAATCGTTATGTTATCGATGTAGGTCGTGAAAATGGTGTTGGTGTAGGTAACATCGTTGGTGCAATTGCTAACGAAGCAAACATCGACAGCCGTTTCATTGGTCAAATCCAATTGTTTGATCAAGTCACAACAGTTGATTTACCAGACGGAATGCCTAAAGACATCCTTTCACACCTAAGAAAAGTGCGTGTTTGTGGTCGTCCTTTAAACATTCGTGAAGCGGGTGATGAAGTGTTCGCTGACACGACTCGCGGCGCAGGCGCTCCACGTCGTCCACGTAGTGATCGTGCTCGTAGTGACCGTCCACGTACTGACCGCCCAGCGGGTGATCGTCCAGCGGGTGACCGCCCAGCAAGTGCAGAACGTCGTCCACGTAAGCCACGTGACAACGGTTAATCATTCAGTTGAATGACACAAAAAATGGAGCCTAAGGGCTCCATTTTTGTTTTCTACAACATAGTCTTGGTTCAAAAAAACTAACAGTTAACACTAATTAATTTGGCTACAACAGGAATGTAGGCAATATTATCATTCTCGAATGAATTAACCCGATAGGTAATCTAAATGGATTTTTTACTCGTCGTTGCACAGATATTTGGCTCGACATTCCTTGACGCTACAAAATCAGCCAAGCAAGATAAAACCTTGCTATGGATGATGATAATTGGCGGCACACTATTTAGCGCATTTGGTTTAATGCTTTATTACCTCGCGCAACATAGTTAATGCCTAGCGACTATTTACAGTACAGTCCTGAACGCTTTGGCCTGCTTACGCTTTTGATACAAGGGTACAATTTGCACGGCAAACACCGAGCACACAATCATAACGATGCCAGCAAATGACAACACATCAATATCGGCACCGGCAAATACCCCGCTCCACCAACCAAGATTGACCACAACTTCTGTCGCAGTAAAACTCAATACCGGTGTAAATGCCAACATGGCACTGACTTGTGCCGTGGGCCAATATTGCATTGCTTGACCAAAACAGCCATATGCAATCAAGGTGTTGGCACCACAAAACAGGACGATCCACCATTGGTTTAATGTCATTGCTTCAAACTGACTAAAATCACTAAATGGCGCCATAAGCACAATGCCTAATGCGTAAATAAATAACAGCACATTACTGGGTGATAACCGCTGACTTACCGATTTCTGCAATAATGCATAACTGGTCCACGACATCACCGAAAATTGCACAATTATAATGCCAATCAATACTTGATGATCGCTGGCTTGGTTTAAATCCAGCTGTGGATGGAAAAACATCAACATCCCCAATCCTAGGGTGGCAAAACAACTCAGTTGAAATGCATTAAAGCGCTCTTTAAAAAACAGCACCCCGCCAAAGGCTAAAAAAAACGGTGCGGTTTGAAAATTAAGCTGCGCAGTGCCTGGGGCTAAATAGCCTAATGAATACACAAACGATACGTAGTTGCACATCAACAATACCCCAGCTAATACCAATTTCATCCATATCGCTGCCGGCAGTCCTGCAAATTGGCGTAATGCACCTAAGCGCCATTGAATTAACAAGGTCACCACTAATGCCATGAAAAACCGAAACCAAGTCAGGGTAACTGGGGTAATAAAACCACCGGATAGCTTTAACGCAATAGGCAAAATACCCCAGAAAAATACCGCAATAGACACGAATATCAGCCCCAAACGGTTATTAATATTTTCTTGTTCGCTGTTCAATTGTTGTTATTCCAAACACTATTTAGGAAATGAATTTTGCCTGATTAACCTCACAAAGTCTTGAACAAGATATTGCTAAACGACCCAAAGATTGTTCGCATAACAAAAAAGCCTATTTCAACTCACCCTTTCCCGTGGCAAACCCGTTTAATGCAGGTAAAATAGTCGCCATAAAAACCCTATACGCCCTTCAACCTAAGGAACACTCGCATGAGTCTTGCTGATTCCGTTCTTGCAGTTAACAATGATTTACCTATTCGTACCGACAAGCCTGTTCACAGTGGCAAAGTTCGCAGTGTTTACTGGTTAACAGATGCTGATAGCCGCCGCTTAATTCGCGACAAAGGTTACGATGTACCTGAAGATACTCCGCTGGCGATTATGGTGATCAGTGATCGCATTTCTGCATTTGACTGCATTTTTCATGGCGAAGGTAACTTGCAGGGGATCCCAGGTAAAGGGGCAGCACTTAATGCCATTTCTAATCATTGGTTTGGCTTGTTCGCTGAAAATGGTTTAGCCGATAGCCACATTTTAGACATTCCACACCCTTTTGTGTGGATCGTTCAAAAAGCTCGCCCGATTAAAGTAGAAGCTATTTGCCGTCAGTACATAACGGGGTCGATGTGGCGTGCTTATTCAAAAGGTGAACGAGTCTTTTGTGGCATCACCCTGCCAGAAGGCTTAAGCAAAGATCAAAAACTACCTGAACTGCTAATCACCCCGTCTACCAAAGGTATTTTAACCGGTATTCCTGGTGTGCCAGCACAGGATGACGTCAATATTAGCCGCAGTGATATTGAAGCCAACTACCAAGCATTTGGCTTTGAAAAACCACAAGATATCGACCTATATGAAGTTCTGCTCAAGCAAGGCTTTAAGGTAATATCTGATGCGCTAGCCAAGCTTGACCAAGTGTTTGTCGATACTAAGTTTGAGTTTGGCTATGTAAACGATAAAGACGGCAACGCTAAACTCATTTACATGGATGAAGTTGGCACCCCTGATTCATCACGTATTTGGGATGGCGCAGCTTATCGCGAAGGTAAGATTGTTGAAAATTCTAAAGAAGGTTTCCGTCAATTCTTGTTAAACCATTTTGACGATGCCGACATTTTGTTAAACAAAGATAGAATGCCAGAACGTGAGGCGCTTGCCCGTGACAACGACTTGCCGTTAGAGGCTATGATGAGCGTATCACGCACTTATATTGGTGTGGCTGAAAAAGTAACTGGAGCCACGATTCCATTACCTGCGAATCCAAAAGCTGACATTATTAAAGTGTTACGTGAACAGTATGATTTAATTGAATCAATCTAAGTTTGCTTAACAAAAAGGCGCTTAGGCGCCTTTTTTATGTGTGCGAATCTGCACATAGCACGCAATAACCGTAACGGGTTTATACACCATGCCTCATAAAAAAAGGATGACAATTGTCATCCTTTTTTATGTATCATCAATTAACTACGATACCGATTAACACATCATCATTAACTACGACGGCGTAAGCCTAGTGCACCTAATAACATCAATGCGAAGTAACCTAAACTACCACCGTCACTGTCTTGAACAGGCTCTGGTGTTGGCGTAGGCGTTGGTGTTACTGGCGCAGGGTAGCTTAGTGCAATGATCACAGGGTCATGGTCAGAAGCTGAGAATGCACTTTCAGACTTAACCAAATCACCAGTGTATTTACTACCATATTCAAACAGGTTAGATTCAACTGAGTTGATGTGCCAGTCGTCAATATCGACTAACTTAGCTGCTAAGCTCGCATTACCTAGTGCATGGTCTAAGTTACCTAACTCACCGTTGTAGCTGTATGAGTAAGTCGTTGCACCATGAGCTTGAGTGTTTAAGTTAATTAACCCATAACCTTTATCAATTACACTGCCTTCACGCTCGTACACTTTACCGTTTAAAGTGGTCCAAGACGCGGTGCGGATAACATGATCTGTGGTTGACGCATCATAGTCAGTCAATACTGCAACTGGATCTTCTTTGCCATAAGCATTTAAATCACCAATAACCAGTATATCGCCTTCGACATCTTTTAATGACTCACCCAATACTTTAGCCGCTGATACACGGAAAGCATTACACTTGCCTTGCATGTCTGCTGGCTCAGCATTTTCATTAAACTCAGCCCAGTCTTCGATACAACCTGAACCTTTCGATTTTAGGTGGTTAACAACGACGGTCAGTTTTTCATCATTAATACTAAACGTTTGCACTAAGCTGTGACGTTGGAACTTATCAGAACTAGGGCTTTTCTCAACCACACCATCTTTCTCGCGAGTTTGAGCGCCTTCTGCAGCATGTTGCTCAGGCGTTGCAATAACTTTTGCTGCGCCGTCTAAAGTGATGCGCGCTGGGCGATATAACATACCAACGGTAATGGCATCAGTACCAATAAACTTACCGTCGTATTTGTCCGCATCTGCAATTTCGATAAAGCGATATGCTTGCTCATCGGTTAATTCAGCATTCAGTGCATCAACTAAATTTTGCACGGCACTTAGCTCACCAAAGCCATTGTTAGCAATTTCCATTAAGCCAACAACATCAGCATTCATGGCCACTAGCGCAGACACAATCTTAGTGCGTTGCAGAACCATTTCCTCTTCCGTTAGCGCGCCACGGTTACTGTTTGATGGGTTGGCATCACCGCCGACAGCATCGTTAAAGAAATTCAATACGTTAAAGCTAGCGACGCGAATATCACCCATGTCAGCCACAGTCGGCGCATCAGTGCGATCATTTACACGGATCAAATCACCCGCAGTAATGGTGTTGGTCGCTAAAATTCGGTATGAGTTGTAGCTATAACCAATCACGCCTTCAAGGTTTGTGAGCTGATCGCCCACACGGATATAACCGGTCTCAGCATTAAAGTCAGGGAAGTAAGGCACTTCACCGTCTTTTGCTTTGAAGTCAGACTCTACAAATAACTGATTTACCGCATTCGCTTTACCGAGTGCTATTGCATCGGCTGAATTCGGTTCAAACACTTGAGTAGGCTTCATTAATGGCGCTTTATGAGACAACATCATATTATTGCGGTATGAATCATAATCGAAACTAAAGGTACGAGAAATTTTCATCTCGCTACCAGCATCTAGCTTCACTTTCATGCCTTCAACACGTTCTAATGCTTGTGCAAGCGTTTCACCATCGGCAACATAAAATGCACTGGCAGCAGGTACGTCACCCATTGCTCCCACTTCAAATTTTTGATCGTCTTTAATGTCTATCTGAGTTGAGCCGTAATACTCGCTGACTTTACCTTGCACACACACTTCAGCGCCGGGCTGAATCGTGTCTGGTGCCGCTTGGTTCATGAAAACAAAAATACCGTCAGAAGTATAAGGTGAGTTATCACCTTGCATGTCTTGAATAAAGAAACCTTTGTATAAACTGTCACTTCTGGCAGTAACTATCCCTTTTACGGTTACTTCGTTAGCGGATGAAAAACTCCCCTCGGCAAGTAAAGGACTTGCATCTCCAGCACCTTGAACGTCATAAATATTAGTTAGCGTTGCACCATTACAGGTAAATGTAGATGGCTCTGGCGCAACCGCAGCATCAAGCGAACCTAAACCACTGAAAGTGTCTTTTTCTAATTCAACCCACTGGGTAGCATCATAGGTAGTGCTAGCCGTTAAGTTATCTAAATTACGTTGGAAGGTGGCATCTAACCCCCAGCCACTTGGCGTTGGAATTTCACCAATTACATCAACTAACACACCGTCTTTTAATAGACCAACAGCATCGCCACCATTAAAGTACAAATTGCCAGTCATAGAGTCTGTGGCTGCCGGTAAGGTAATCGCTGCACTTGGGTGCAAAATCACTTTGACACTTTTTGCGGCTATCGAATCGGTTAACTCAACCATATCTAGTGCTGCTGTATCGCCGTCTTTATAACGAACTAATTTGTAACCTGTTAAATCAACCGCAACATCACTGTTGTTGTACAGTTCAATCGCTTTATTATTTGCACTACCCTCAACGTATTCACTTATCAATACATCTGCATTTGCCATCATAGGCAATGCTGCAGCAACTGCGAGTGAAACCGCCGTTAGTTTAGTCAGTCCTTTCATTTTGTAACCCCATATTTTGTAATATAAATGCTATTTTTTTGTAATATGCGGCGCGATTGTCCCAAAGTTTGTTTACAGAAAAAAGAACATAGATCACATTAATGAGGTAAATAAATTTGATATCTGATTGATTAACAAGTAATTTTATCCTTGTAGAAAAACGGCATTAAAGAATAAAAGAAATACATCAAATAAAACAATAACTAGACTCAGAACACGGTCAGGTATAATGACAACTTAACAAGATAAGTTTTGTAACAATTCTGTTGAAAAGAAAATTAAAAATAGAATTATTTGTTTCATATTAGATTTTTTGGCGTAACATCAGCTTGAAAATGTAAGGCTTTTAGCTAACTATTACGCTAATATTGGCTGATTGACATGGCAGACACCGGATGAGCTGTCGACATAGATAATTCATTTAAGTTATTCGTGTTATTGTCGATATTGAACATGAACCAATGCCATATTGGTCACAAAAAAATACTGCCACGCTGACTATTAGTATCAAAACACTAACGGCTCATCTAGTATTCAAATTTATTGTATTTACAGGTTTAGGTACTAAAACCATGAAAGAAGTTGATTTCAGAAATATCGATAAACTCTTCATCAAAATGTCCATTAACGATAAGTTTTGGACGATTTTCGGACTATTCCTCATCATTTTATCAAGCGTATCGTTTAGCAGTTACTTTAGTAAAATAGACAACATTGAGCAGCAATCTCTGCATGTTTTAGAGCAAAAAACGGCCGCTACAGTACAAGCACTTGAGGCGACAAATCAGCTAGATCAAGCCTCAAGCCTCGGCTTACAAGTATCGGGTCATTTGCAAAACAGCTCACGCCAACAAGATACTGTTACTGCCGTTTATACATTAAATAACCAATATTATGCGATGAGTGAATCAGTCTATGGCCAAGAAGCCACGGCTAAGCAAGCGGCATTAGTTTCGTTATTGCTATCATTCTTGTGGGTGTTACCGTTTGCATTGGTGATTTACTGGAATGCCACCTTTATTGGTGGTGCCCTATGGGTGTTGTGGAGTACCACAGAAAAAATTGCCAAAGGTGATTTAACCTCTCGTTTAGGTTTCCATCCTGGTCGTGATGAGTTCGGTACCATTGGCTGCGCACTAGACAAAGCCATGGATACATTAACTGAACTTGTCGTTGCTGTGAAAAAAAGTGCCGGAACATTGCAAACCACTTCCAGCTCATTTGCCAATGATGCAGTACAAAGTGCTGAACAAATTGACTTACAGTATGCTTCGCTCGACTCAGTCGCTACGGCAATGGAAGAAATGACCGCATCTGCGGCAGAAGTGTCGAATATTGCCCGTAATTCGACCCAAAGAGTGGAACAAGATTCAGAATATACACGCCAGAGTTATGACCGAGCAAAACGTGCCATTAATGAGATTAAGCAGTTATCTAGCTACATTGAACAAACTTCAAACTCGGTCACGACCTTAAAAGTCAATGCCACTAATATTAATGAAGTCATTACCACGATTAATGCCATTTCAGATCAAACCAACTTACTGGCATTAAACGCAGCCATTGAAGCGGCGCGCGCTGGTGAAATGGGTCGTGGTTTTGCGGTGGTTGCAGACGAAGTAAGAACCCTTGCCGGTCGCACTCAAGCAGCAACGGTTGAAATTCATAAAATGATCGAATTACTGCAAAGTGAAACACTTAATATCGACAGTATTACTCGCGATACCGTCAAGCAAGCACAGACCAGTAGCGATCTAATTGCCAATATTGGTACCGATATTAATGCCATTTCTGAATCATCGAAATCGATTATGGACATGAGCTTCCAAATTTCAACATCGTCAGAAGAACAAAGTGCCGTAGCCAATGATATTGCTAAGGAACTGACTGAAATAAGACAGAAATCAAATATTATTAGAGGTTTATCGCAACAGTCTTCAAGCGGTGTTAAAGAACTATCAAAAGCATCAACTGATTTAGGTAAGATTTTAAGCCAATACCGCACAAATTAACTTATTTACAAATAGGTTTACTCCTATATCTATGCAAGATTAAAAACGACGGGTAATGGTTAACATTATCCGTCGTTTTTGTATTTTGCCATCAGCTAACATCCGCTATCACCTATACTTTACATACTGTTTATGAGTATACTTTTCACGCTAAATGGATCTATACCTTTTAGCCCGTTCAGGTATAATCCGCCCACTTTGACATCCCCACCAATATCGTTAACTTTATGTGTGAGATCATATGACAGTTGAAACTTTTAAACCCAAGCAAACCACCACGTTAGACATTCCGGTAAAAACACTTAAGGCCAATAGCCTGAACACAGAAACCACCGGTAATCGTATTGGATTTGTTTCATTGGGTTGCCCCAAAAACCTTGTCGACTCTGAACGGATCCTGACACAGTTGCGCACTGAAGGTTATGATGTCACCAACAGTTACGATGATGCCGATCTGGTAATTGTCAATACATGTGGCTTTATCGATAGTGCAGTACAAGAGTCTTTGGAGACCATAGGTGAAGCATTAGCAGCAAACGGTAAAGTGTTAGTGACGGGTTGTTTAGGGGTAAAGAAAGACGAAATTATCGAACTTCATCCTAATGTTTTAGGGGTAACTGGCCCTCATGCTTATGATGAAGTGTTAAAGCAAGTTCACCTGCATGTTGAGAAACCAAAACATAATCCATTAATTGATTTAGTGCCTGATCACGGCATCAAACTGACCCCTAAACATTACGCCTATTTGAAAATATCCGAAGGCTGTAATCACCGCTGTACTTTCTGCATTATCCCTTCAATGCGCGGTGATTTAGACTCTCGCCCTATTGGTGACGTATTAGGTGAAGCACAGCGTCTCGTGAATGCTGGCGTGAAAGAATTATTGATTATTTCACAAGACACCTCTGCTTATGGCGTTGATGTAAAGCATAAAACTGCTTTTTGGGATGGTATGCCAGTTAAAACCCATATGCAGCAGCTTTGTGAGCAGTTAGCCAAACAAGGTGTGTGGGTACGTTTGCATTATGTTTACCCTTACCCACATGTGGATGACATCATTCCATTAATGGCACAAGGTAGTATTTTACCGTATTTAGACATTCCGTTTCAGCATGCCAATAAACGCATACTGAAACTAATGAAACGTCCTGGTAGTTCAGACAAAGTATTGGAACGCATTGCTAAATGGCGCGAGATTTGCCCAGAATTAGTAATTCGTTCGACCTTTATTGTTGGCTTCCCGGGTGAAACTGAAGCAGAGTTTGAAGAATTACTCGACTTTTTAGAAGCCGCACAACTTGATCGCGTCGGTTGTTTTAAATACTCGCCGGTTAAAGGTGCCAAGGCCAACGACTTACCAGACCATGTCCCTGATGATGTTATGGAAGACAGATTACAGCGCTTTATGGCTGTGCAAGCACAAATTAGTGCCGACAAATTGCAAGCTCGAATTGGGCAAGAATATCTCATTCTAATTGATGAAGTAAACACCGAAGGCGCAGTTGGCCGCTCATACATGGACGCGCCAGAAATTGACGGAAAGGTCTATTTAACCGACGAGTTTGACGTCCAGCCGGGTGATCAAGTATGGGTACAGATTATTCATGCCGATGAGCACGACGTGTGGGGCGTGAAAGTCGAAGATTAATCCTCCTCAGTTGTAATGCATGCTCTACATAAAAAGCCGATATCATTGATATCGGCTTTTTGTTTGAGCTTATTTACTCATCAAGCAACATCATCACTACTCTCTTCACTGCCTAAGCCACAGCCTAATATCAAGGCTCCCATTGCAGACATTGTCATCAATCGACTTATTTTTGTTAAACATATTTACTCCATTAACCATCTAGTTACATTTGTAAGAGTTATGACACCCCTTGCCTGTAAACGACTATCAAGAAAGGTAAAGTAAAGATATAAAGCGTCAAGAGCTAAGTTGAAGTTAAAAAAAGCCTCTTAATCAATTAGATAAGAGGCTTTCATTGTTTGCATTTAAACCATAAATGCGTTGATCAGCAAAAGGGGTTAATTCCCCGCGATTTTCATCTCGCTCAGTAAAATTCCGCCGGTACGGATTGATGAACGTAAATCGCGATCTTTACCTACACCTTGTATTCCCATAAACATGTCTTTTAAATTACCCGCTATGGTGATCTCTTCTACTGGGTATAGCACTTCGCCATTTTCAACATAGAAGCCGGCCGCGCCGCGAGAATAATCACCCGTAACGCCATTAACGCCTTGGCCCATTACTTCGGTAACAATTAAGCCGGTATTCATGGTTTTGACCAAGTCATCAAATGTTTGGTTTGAATGGCTTAAGGTCCAGTTATAAATACCACCAGCATGACCAGTGTTGGTCATACCTAGCTTACGTGCAGAATAACTGGTTAATAAGTAAGTTTCTAATTGGCCGCGATCA
The DNA here is from genome assembly GCF_014163775.1 of Shewanella sp. SR43-8. Classification (NCBI taxonomy): domain Bacteria; kingdom Pseudomonadati; phylum Pseudomonadota; class Gammaproteobacteria; order Alteromonadales; family Shewanellaceae; genus Shewanella; species Shewanella sp. SR43-8. The sequence continues at coordinate 52,760 of NZ_JACJDX010000013.1, forward strand.
ATAATACGCCGATCTTGGGTAGCGACACCTTCGCTGTCATAATTAGCGCTGGCTAAAGCACCTAACAAATGTGGCTGCTCTTCGATGCTAAACCAGTCTGGGAATATTTGGGTATTCAATGCCTCCATTAAGAAGCTCGACTTGCGGTAAATACTGCTGCCACTGATCGCACCAATTAAATGGCCCATCAGGCCGGTAGCAATTTCTGGCGCAAATAGCACCGGCATTTTCGCGGTGGCAATTTTACGTGCATCTAAACGGCTTAAAGTTTTGTTTGCCGCTTGCAAACCAACGGCTTCTGGAGACAATAAATCACTGTACTTACGCGCAACGGTATAGTCATAGTCACGCTGTAAATTGCCGTCAGATTCTTCGCCTATCACCACACAGCTCAAACTGTAACGAGAGCTGCAATAGCCATTAAGAAACCCATGGCTATTGCCATACACTCTGGCAGCTGTATGCGCATTAGCGCTGGCGCCGTCTGAATTTCGGATACGACTATCAACTGATAAACTGGCTTCCTCAGCACGAATAGCCAGCTGTGCCAGCTCTTCTGCATCGATATCGTGTGGATGGTATAACTCTAAATCGCGAATATCTTGCGCCATCAAAGCGGGATCAGCCAAGCCACTAAAAGGATCCTCTGAAGTATATTTTGCAATACCATCGGCGGCTTTTACCGCTTGGCGAATCGCCTCTGGGCTTAAGTCCGAGGTTGATGAGCTGCCTTTGCGACCATCGCGGTAAATGGTAATGCCTAACGCACCGTCTTTATTAAACTCAACGGTTTCAACTTCTTTTTCTCGGGTAGAAACCGACAAACCTTGCTGCTTACTAATAGCCACTTCAGCGGCCGAAGTGCCTAACACTTTTGCGTATTCTAACGCGACAGCGACAGCATCTTTTAACGCAGATAATTCAGAATCAATTCTAGGTGTTGGTTCAGTTGCGCTAGGCGCTGAAGAAGGATGAGAAGCCACAAAATTACTCTTTGATTAGTCTAGTTGCCGCTAGCATATCAAATTCAATTGGCGATTGATAACCGTGCATTTATATCGCTCACTATCATCAATAAATTCTGCATATTCTAGGCCAAATAAATGCTATCATTAACGCATATTGACTTGAGGTTTATGACTATGAAAATTGTTGGCGATTCTGAACTGTTTCAGCAGCCCTATGATAATGATGACAACTATGTCAGCAGAACAGGCGTTAAAAAAGAAAGTGAGGATGCTCAAGCACTTGGCATGCGTTTAGTGGCCCTGAGCAAAACTCAATTAGACAAAATGGGTTTAGATGAATTCTTATATGATGCGATTCTAAAATCAAAACTGATTAAGCAAAAAACCGAAGCCTATCGCCGCCATTTGCAATACATTGGTAAATTGATGCGTGGATACGAGCATGAACCTATTGAAGCAGCACTCGATAAAGTGTTGAACAAAAACAATAATGAAGCTGCTCAAATACAGATTTTTGAAAAGATGCGCGAGCGTTTATTAGCAAATGGTGATGACGAGGTTCAAGTACTTCTGGATTTACATCCACAACTTGATCGTCAAAAACTGCGTCAACTGATCCGCCAAACGAATAAAGAACTGGCTAAAGGCCCAGAATCAAAATCGTCTAAAGAGCTATATAAGTATTTAAGAGCTGAAATCAAAGACTAGGGCCATTTCAAAAATAGTCTGTTTAATAGAATAAGGATATTGCTAATGCGGCTAAAAATGATGACTCGCACACTAATGTTACTATTAACTTCAGTGTTGCTATTTACAGGTTGCAACGGTGCTGCGGATGGCACCGATGCTGACACGTCAAATGGCAGTTACAGTATTACTGTAAGCTATCAAAATGTCGTCAATGGCCAATGTGATGCCAGTACTGAATCTCTGATTTTTGATATCGATGGCAGTTTTTGTGCCGTTGCACATCTCAAACTCGGTAATGCTAACGTCAGCGGAGCCCTGATTACATTCAGTACTAGCACTGCCACAGTCACGCCCGCTAGCGCATTAACATTATCTTCCGGCCTTGCGACTACGATTGTCACGTCTGGCGGCATCGAGGCTGGCATTCTTAGCGCAACTTATTCACCAAGCGATGCTGACTCAGTTAGCGCGAGTCGCAATTATCAATTTAAAGAATACACCACAAGTATTCCTGCTGAAGCGATTCAATTAACAGCTTCAATTACAGATGCTACAGGTCCAATTACCCGCTTTAATCTTGATAAAACAGTGCAACTTAGCGCGTTACTTACCGACAGCAATAACCAAGGTATTGCTAACCAAATTGTCACATTCAATGCCGGTAATGCGACGTTAACGCCCGCGACAGCTCTGACTAAAGCTTCAGGTATCGCCACTCTTAATTATACTCCGTCAGCATCAGAGTTAGGCGCCAGTTTATTAACAGCCACAACAGAATATCAAGGGGTAACCCTCAGCAGTACTAGCGCTTATGAAGTGTTAGTGACTGACGACATTGCCACTGCTGGCATCGTAAAAATGGGATCCATTGATGCTAATGGTGAGTTTGTCGAAGGAGAATTAGCCACAACACTAACAGCAGCGGATGGTAGTTATACCATTAGCGCCGGTGGCACTTTTGGAGTTACCGCAACGCTCGTCAGCGAAGACACAGCTGGCAATATGACTCGCCTACAAAGCCCGACCAGTATTAGCTTTAGCTCAGACTGTTCCTTCAATGATAATGCCTCACTCGACTCACCTATCACCAGCTTATCTGGCTCAGCAAGCTCAACATTTTCTGATGTTAGTTGCAGTGGTAATAGTGAACGCAATGACACTATCATCGCGACCACTACTGTGAATGGCAGTAGCTTAAACGCAAGCTTACCTTTTATTTTAGCCCGTCAGACCTTATCTAACGTGAGTTTTGTGTCAGCTGACCCAAGCCAAATCCGTATCAAAGGTTCAGGCGGCACAGGCTCAACTGAATCATCCTTAGTCACCTTTTTAGTTTCTAGTGCGAATGGTCAACCTGCTGCTCAACAACAAGTAAACTTTAGTCTAGATACTACAGTTGGCGGTTTACAATTTGCTAATGGCGCAGTAATAGATAGCAGTATTACTAACGCTCAGGGCTTGGTCAGCGTTCGCGTTCAAGCCGGTACGATTCCAACACCTGTCCGGGTAATGGCATCAACAACTGATGCTGACACGAATAAAAACATTACCAGCCAATCAGAGCAACTCACCGTCAATACCGGAATACCACAGCAGCTAGGATTTAGTATTTCAAGGTCAAACGGCAATCCTGAAGCGGGTGACTTCAATGGCGAGCAAGTGACCATTACCGCTTATGCCTCTGACAGTTTTGGTAACCCGGCACCAGATGACACGACCATCAACTTCACCGCTGAAGGTGGACAAATTGAGCCATCGTGTACTATTGCAGATGGTCGCTGTTCAGTTATTTGGACATCGGCATCGCCACGAGTAAGCGATCATCGTGTCACGATTATGGCTTATGCCTTAGGGCACGAAACTTTTTTCGATACCAACGGTAACAATGTGTTTGATGCTGCTGATGGCGGCGTGGTTAATGGTTGTTTAAATGGCACAACGTCAATTGCGTGTAGTGGTGATGGTATGGATGTTGAAACTTACCATAACGGTGGCTTTGTTGATTTACCTGATGCTTTTAGGGATGACAATGAGTCTCGCACCCATGACTTAGGTGAGCCATATTTTAATATTCAAGCCAGTACTGCGTATCAAGCGGCAGATGGTAAATTTAACGGCCCTCAGTGTGAAGGCAGCTTATGTGATAGCACTGCCACGACCACCTATATTCGTAAAGCATTGGTGTTAACTATGTCAGGCTCTAATGCGACGTTTGTTGTGAGTCAAGATGACGCTGTGATTAACGATTACAACAGTGATATTCAACCTATCGGATTAAATGAAATATCGACGTTTACTGTGGTGTTAACAGATAGTGCCAAGCAAATATTACCTTCAGGTACCATCTTAACCGTTGTCAGCACAGAAGGTGAGTTGCAGTTCTCTGGCTACAGCGTACCGAACGCAACATCGGCAGGGGGAACATCAACCACCTTTACCCTCAAAAATATCGGTACACCTGGCACCAGCCAAGTAACACTGACAGCAACGACACCTAAAGGTGTGGTCACTGAACTGAAGTTTTATGTCAGCTTGTTATAAAAGACTGCTCTAGAGTGACTAAACAGCCTGCTCTTTTAGCAGGCGGTTTTTATTATTGGCATTCGTTGATAAGTTGTTACAATAAGCACGTTGTGCACTATGGAACTCCACTGTGCATAACGTTGAATCCAAATAGGTAAACAGGGCTAGTTTACTCATTCGAGGGCCAAAATACGCCTCTCGACGCATACTAAGGAATAATAATGCGCAAACTTTTTATACTTTCTACTTTAACCGCAGGCGTGCTTCTTAGCGCTTGTGCCGCTAAACCCCCTATCGTTGCACAAAACAAAACTGTGGTAGTGAATGACCAAACCATCATTTTTGGTGGCATATACGACAAAGAAAAAAACAAGCTACAGTTAATCGCTAATGGTGACACGATCATGCAAGGTCGATTCCCACCAATGACCCCAACCCAGCATCTTAACGCTAAGTTCAAAGGCATGGCTGTAAAAGGTGATTGCTATTTCGGTTCGGTATTAGGCGATCAAGGCGGTAGCTTTGGCGTGGTAGCGAGTATTATCCAATCAGCAAAATCAAGCACCGCTGATAAGTGCGATATCTTTATTGATGGCACTAAGCTAGAAACATTGTACTTCTAATCGAGTAGCAGCCATAAGCCCTAGCCCTGCTTACCTCCTGATGACCAAAATGCTAAAAACATTGCACTGAGATGGTGCAATGTTTATTCGTTTAAGCACTAAAGCAACTCAAAATATAAATACCACATGTGTTAGTACTTTGTTTAAATAAGACTTTAAAGCATGGTCTGATCTTTGCTTTCACAATAATGATAATAAAAATGCACTACTACTTAGTCGACACTGTTACTCCATTAAATGACTTAATTAGTCCTTGCTGAGAATTAAATGCTTCCTTTACACACCTCAATGCGTGGCCTACGTTGCTTTTGCGTCGCAGCTGAATGCTTAAGTTTTAAAGAGACGGCTAAAAAGCTGTACCTCACACCATCTGCCGTTAGCCACCAAATTAAGCAATTGGAAGAAACCCTCAATCTAAGCTTGTTTATCCGTCAAACCCGCTCGGTTGCCTTAACTGAAGTTGGTGCACGGTTTTACCAAGCGATCGAGCCAGTGATGCAGCAACTGGTCCACACTGTCAGTGAATTTAATCAATCAGACAGAATGCTCGAAGTCAGTATTTCAATGCCTGAGTTTTTCGCTAGCGAGCTGTTTATGCCTAAACTTATTGGCTGGTCATCCAAATACCCCAATATCAACCTTAAACTCGAAACGATTAAATCGCGCAGTGATGTGATAAAACACACTGATGTATCGATTATGCTCTCGGGTAAACAGCAGCCTAGCGACAATGTATATGACCTATTTCCAATAACGTATATGCCAGCATGTAATGCACAGCTCCACTCTGAGCTATCATCACAAGGCTTTAAAGCGTTAACCAAGGTGCCGTTGATATTACATAAAGTCAGACCCTACGCATGGCATCAATGGGCTGACAATATCGGCTTTGAGCAATTCAAACCAAAACAAATTATTCAATTAGACAGTATGTTCAGTGTCGCGCGAGCAGCAGAGCAAGGGCTTGGTGTAGCATTAATCCCCCTGCCTATCAGCCAAGCGTGGTTTGATAACAAAATCCTGATTCCATTATTCCACCAGCCACTTTATAGCCATGACCGCTATTATCTCACCCGCCATTCCAATGAACAGCAGCGTCCAGAAGTACAATTGCTAATAGACTGGATCCTTAAAAGCTTTCACGATGAAAGCCGTTAGGTGTCAAAAGTTGAAGGGCTTAGGATATCTGGCTCAGATTGAGATAAAAGCAGTTTTCACATGCGCCATGAAAATGATTAAAAATCGTGGTGTAGCTAAAATAACGGCTTGTCATAGGTTGAATTAAGCAATCCTAGCGATTAAAACTCGCAGTAATGTGACCTTTTTGTATACCTATTTACACACAACTTGCGCATCACTGGCGATATAAATCACAACACGCTTATGAAGTTCGTTATTGGTAACGTAACCACAACTACCGTGATATACCGCTAAATCTTTAGCGTCGATTCTGTAGGTATAGACCCCATCTCGTTGTTGCATTAGAGCATAATGAAGCGTATTACTCGTGCCTTGTTCAATTGAGCCAAAATCCAAATGAGTACTGGGTAAATCAATTTCAGCCTGAGTGATCTCGGCTCCCGAATTATTTACTATTGTGATACTCGGTAAAATATAAAAACTCGAGTAATAGAGCACAACCAAAAAAAAACAGTTACCGAAAATACAATTTTATACAAAAGTTTCATTATGTTTCCGCTGATAAAATACCGCTGTATGCAGTGGCTAAATATAGTGAAGAGGCAGCGAACATCGTCTGTCTCGTCCTTCTTGTCTTTCTTTTGTATGCCAAAGTCTAGCAATTTTTTGGCGGTCAATATCATGCTTGATATTTAAAATATGGTCAGCGCAAAAAGAAAGCGAGAGGAGCAACATGTCTAGTTTGATAATCTAAGATTCACTCAAAAAAAGCAAACCTCAGCATAAATGACTCTTTTTGCCAACAACTTAACTGTGGCACCAAGTCATAAACAAAAGTACAGGCCACCGATCAGCAGTATCTATTGAGTGATGTTAAATAAAGCATCGCAACAATCAATCAAGATAAACACGATAAAATACCTAAGTCGCTCACCATCACTGTACTAAGCTTGATTAACTTGTCGATATAAGTGAATTTTTTTAATCTATTAATGCGTTTTTTATCGTTTGTCGGCTTTAGTCCTTTTGACTAAAGTTCATCTGTAGCGCGGCGCTACGTAAACGTTTAAGGGAGCGACATCATGAAAAAAAGCATAGTTAACGGCCTAATGAGTGCCACATTAATACTGACAGCATCGACAAGTGTTATGGCTGACGAACAAGGCCATCACATCAATAGCAATGCCTACAAAATGGTATTAATTGAAGATGTACCAGGTGTTAACGCATTGCAATCTGGTGATGTTCAGCAAGGGCTCACAGCAACATTGTCTGCAAGTAAATACACAGTGGATGACTATTCTCGCAATGTGAACTTATGTGCAGGTTACGTGCAATTATCTGACATGGAAAATGCCGAAAAAGCCTGTGATGCTGCAGTGAAAAGTGCCCGTACTCAAGTCGCAATTGCATCAATGGTAGAGCGCGCTTATGCCTACAATAATCGCGGCATAATGAAGTTAATCAATAATGACAAATTAGGTGCATTAGCTGATTTTAAATATGCGGCAAAAGTGGATAACAGCAGTATTTATCAGCATAACGTTGAACGTTTACAAGCATCATTAACCAGCACACAAGACGGAATGATGTAATTGGACCCAGACCAAAAAACCGTCACGGTTCAATGCAATCAGCCAAACAGTTTTTTGTTAGTACATCTTGCTGAATGTGCAGTAATAGACAGGTCAATCAATACGATACCTGTCTATTTTTGTTAGCAGAATTGATTGACAGAACGTGAAACTGCTACAGCCTTTTTGTCATTTACACACGATACTATGATGGAGTTTTAACATCTTGCTGTTTACGTGCAATGGCCACTATTGCCATAGTGACAAAAACGGCGAATAGGCCCCATAATTGCAGCCATTTAGGCAACACGGCCGCCCAACCTGCCCCTAATTGATTTAACTCGAGCATCCCCATAATCGCTGGCACAGCAGGAATAACTTGCGATGCCACTACCAATGGCTGTGGAATCAACGCAATTGGCCACACAAATCCTGCCACAAATAAAATTGGCATAGAGACCAGTAAATACAATTGGGTGGGTAATTCACGCCGGCGGAACAAACTACTGAGATAAATACCTAATGAACCCGTAGCCAATAAAAAGGGCAACATAAATAAGCCTACTTCAACCACAGAGGCAACCACGCTGACTTTATACCAATAAAAACAAGCGCCTAAGTAGAAACTGCTGAATAATGCATAAATCATCATAAACACACTAAGCCTTGCAAGCACTAAGGTCACCGGCCGGACTTGCTGCCAGTAGCCCTGTTTACCCCATTGGCCTGCGCCCAAAATACCTGTGCCAATTAATAAGGTTTGATGCAAAATTAATAAAAATAAACCCGGTACCACATAGGGGGTATAACCCAAACTGGGGTTAAAAGCCGGCACCGAATTAATATGGATAGAATTAACAGCTTGCTGCGCTAACTCGGGGTTTTGTCCACGGGCGAGCAAACCTATCATTTGCACGTGTTTACTGGCATCAATACCTGCAGAAACTAAGCCTTCAACAATTGCAGAATAAATTAAAAAGTAACTCGCATCACCGCCGTAACTTAATGTCGCGCCTTTGCCCAATAACAAATTACGCCTAAAATCCGCTGGGATAACCAATAAACCGTGCGCTTTACCAGCATCAATCCAAGCTTGGGCTTGGTCAATACTGTTTACATTAGCGAGCACTTTTATCTTGGCACTGGCATCGGCATGACGTGTCACCAATCGGCTGAGAGAAGAATTATCATGATCAACGACCACAATCTGCTGCTCTGTCGGCACCTGATGCAGATACGGTAACGGATAAAGCACTGAGTAAAATAACACGCCACCAAATAAGGTCACGACTATGGCTTTATCAGCCAGTATCGCTTTGCATTCTGCAACCATTAACTGCCAGAAGTTCATCACTTGACCCCCAGGCTAATTGACTTGCTCACGGGAACTTGAGGCGGTATTTTCTGAGCATGACGCCCCAACACATAAAGCAAAGGGATTAATAGTAAAAAGCCCCAATATGAACTGATTTGCAGCAACACTTGTGGCAAGTTCACCCCGTAGCTCACCACACTGACATGAGAGTCGATATAGTGACTTGATGGCATAATCAAGCGCCACCATTTAGCCAATAAAGGCATATCATTAACTGGAAAGGTGATCCCCATAAACGCAAACGCAGGAGCAAATAAGGCAGTACAAAAGCTGACTACCCGCGCACTGTCACGCATCAGCATAAAAATAAATAACACGATCAACCACAACGCCATGAGCATGAACATCTGCGCCAATACCAAAAGCCATAACGAACCCGCTATCGGCATCGCCAAATAATGGTATAACCACAGCAGAATAAAGCCACCATGAATAAGCATTATGGGACTGTAGAACAGGATTTTAACCCACACCTTAGCCCAAAAATCTTTGGCTAAATAGTTACGCTCACCCTGCGGGAGCAGCTCCGCATTAACACTATTGACAAAAACCAGCATCGACAGCAACTGCCACAATGCAATCAATATAGGAGGAACCAGAAATCCGACATAGTTATTATTGCGATTAAATAGTGCCGTGGTTTGATTACTAATAGGCGTTAAACTCACATCGACGGTAGCTTTATTGGCTCCTTTGAGCAATAAATTTACTTCACCAATATGCGTTAAGCCCTCAGCAAGGCTGAGTTGTAGTTGGCTAGAGAGTAACTTGCCAACTAATAAAAATTGACTGTTATAGCGAATATCAATCGTGGGTTGTTTGGATGTTAATAGGTCTTTGTTAAGCTGATAAGGCAAAATAACTAAACCATAAACTTCCACTTTACGCATAGCGTCAATCGCTGATGCTTCATTAGCATATGCGCGAGGAGCAACTACGGCGTTTGCCGATAATTGCCGGGTAAGCATACGACTAATTTGGCTTTTATCTAAGTCAACAACGGCAACCGGAAGCTGTCTTGGCAAGCCTGCACTGAACAACCACCACAGCGCAAGTACGCCGATGAGCGGAATATAGCTCACCAAGGCGAGTTGCCAAGGCGAATGCCATAACACTGTCCATTCACGCCGAAATAGATGCCTCATCAGCAAGCCTTATTAATGTTCGTTGAGCTTGTCGGCGCGAAATAATACCGACATCCCAACACGTAAATCGGCTATTTTCTGCTTCGGTGTCAGTTCCACCTCGAATGTACGCATATCAAAATCATGGCCACTTTCAGTGGAGCGCCAAGTGGCAAAATTGCCCATCACACTGATGTGCGACACGGTAAATTCAACTTGCTGCTGCAATGCGGGGATATCTAACATCACGCTTTGATCTTGTTTGAATTGCAATAATTGATCTTCTCGCACTTGTAATACAGCCCAAGCATCACTCATATCAATAATGCTCACTACCGGAAAGCCACTCGGTGCTAACTCACCTGCTTGTAACAGTACTTCACTCACCTCAGCTTTTTTAGGTGAACGCATTTGGCTATCAGCTAAAATCGCATTCACCTCGTTAACTGCGCCTTCTGCCATACGAGTCTTGCCTGCCGCAGCCGCTTTGGTTTCATCGCGTGCGCCTTCGTCGGTCATTTGATACATGGCATAGGCTGCCTGTTCAGTATATTTAGCGGCCTGCCATTGGGTATAAGCTTCATCGCGCTTTTGCCTTGCGACAACACCTTCATCAAATAGATTTTCAATGCGCTGATATGTTTTTAGACTAAGCTCGGTGGCAGCTTGAGCTTTTAACCATTGCTCTTTAGCGGCTGTGACTTGTTGTTGTCTTGCGCCATTATTCGCTTGTTGCTGCATTGCGGTTGCGGCTTCTAGACCACCTTGAGCCTGCACTAGCTTAGCATCCAATTCAGGACTGCTGATGGCAAACAAAATATCGCCCACATCAACCTGATCGCCTTTGCGCACTAAGACCTGCTCTACCCGCCCTGGCACTTTAGAAGATATGTTGTATTCACGAGCTTCTATTTGCCCTTGTAACACGCTAGGTTGCGGCGTAAAGGCCAGCATGACGCCATAGCCCAACAGTAATATAAGTAACACGAATGCAATGACCGCGATGATCTTGTTAGCCCGCATAAGCAGCCCCCTGAAGTTGAGTTCGGTTAATAAATTCATCGACTTGACCACTAATGGCCATCACTTTGGCATAGGCTTGAATATAGCGATATTTAGCCCCTAATTGCTGAGTTTTAACCGCCGTTAAGCTTAACTCTGCATCGATCCTATCAATTGATGTGGATAAGCCTTGATTGAAAGATAACTCTCGTAAACGTAAATTTTCAGTCGCTAACGCTAACGACGTATTCAGCGCATCGGCTTCTTCTTTAGCTTGCAGCATTTGCCGATAACTTTGATCGATCAGTAAACTTAAATCCTGTTTTGTTTGTGCTTTAGTGTATCGAGCTTGCAATAAAGCACTTTTGGCGGCTTGTACTTTACCACTGCGCCCATCACGGCTTATCAGCGGTATGCTCATACCCACACCTACCATCCAATCAGGTTCCACTTGTGAAAATAAGCTGTCATCTTCATACAAGGTATAGTTACCGTATAAATACACTGTGGGGTAATAACTGCCCTTTTCTAGGTCCACTAAGCCATTGGCTTGAGCTTCTTTAGCCTCAAGCAGTTTTAATGCAGGATGCTGAGTTAACGTCAGCTGGCTAAGTTGTGGCAATGACGGTTGCTGTTCCAGTAAAAACAGCGCTGAAATAGGATCGACTGAGGGAATATGCAACATCCGCGCTAAAGCTATTTCTGCCATCTCATATTGACGCTGGCTTTTACCCCTATTGACCTTGGCATTTTCTAACGCGACTTGGGCATTTAAGCGTTCAACTTTGGCGATTTGCCCTTGTTGCTCCAATTTTTGTGCATGGCTGACATGTAACGCTAACGAATCTACCAACTGATTTTGAGTATCAACTAAGGTTTTTGTCACCGACACCGCATAGTAACGATCAACTAACTGCAGAAATAACTCCCGCCGAGCTAGGGCCAACTCTTGTTCAGTTTCAGAAACTTGTGCTGCATGTATCCCTTGCGCAGCAGTAATTTTACCACCAGTGTAAATCGGCCACATGGCTTGCAAACTGGCACGAAATACATCTTGCTCAGTAAAAGGGGTAACAAACAATGAACTAGGAATACTGGCTAGGGCACCGCCAAGCGCCGGCGGTAAGGTACTGCTATCAAGCGAGGCAAGTGGATTAAGATCATTGAGGTCAAGTTCAATCGGTTTTTCAAGGCGGGTATAACTACCGGCAATATTCAACGATGGGAAATTCAGTGCATCACCAGCGTCTTCTTCAGCTTTGGCGCGGTTAACATGCTGGGTTTTGGCTTGCAGATGATCGCTTACTTGGGTTAATTGCTGCCAAGCATTGCTAAACGTAATGGGCTCAGCGAAAACACTAAGATGAACAAAAAAAACACTCGAACACAACACCAAGCTCAATCGCCTCTGGCTATGTGGACTACTATGACGCTTTGCAACCATAAACACCTCTAGAGTTAATACTCTAATTCCTTGATGAAGTATAACTTAAAACAGTTATTTTCACAGCCACATAGATTATTAACCTGACTATACATATCCTTAAATAAACAAGACTATCAAAATAAGCCTTAAATATACAACGGCTTACCAAGTCATAACACTCAGTAAGCCGGCTACTTACGGCTAAATAGGCTAACGTTTAAGCTGTACCGCCAACCGTTAGACGATCAATTTTCAATGTTGGTTGCCCCACGCCAACAGGCACGCTTTGTCCGTCTTTACCGCACACGCCTACGCCTTTATCTAGAGCTAAGTCATTACCAACCATGGAAATTAATCCCATGGCTTCAGGGCCATTACCAATTAAAGTTGCACCTTTAATTGCCTGAGTTACCTCACCATCTTCAATCAAATAAGCTTCAGAAGCTGAGAACACAAACTTACCTGAAGTGATATCGACTTGACCGCCACCAAAGTTGGGCGCATAGATGCCTTTCTTCACTGACTTGATAATGTCTGCTGGGTCTGATTCACCGGCATTCATATAAGTATTCGTCATCCGTGGCATAGGTAAATGAGCATAAGATTCGCGGCGACCATTACCCGTAGGCAATTGTCCCATTAAGCGCGCATTTAACTTATCTTGCATGTAGCCAGTTAAAATACCATTTTCAATCAAAGTGGTTTTTTGAGTTGGCACGCCTTCATCATCGATACTTAATGAACCACGACGATTTTCCAATGTACCATCATCGACTATGGTGACTAATGTCGATGCCACTTGCTGGCCCATTTTACCGCTAAAGGCGCTGCTGCCTTTGCGATTAAAGTCACCTTCTAAGCCATGACCTACCGCTTCGTGCAATAACACACCAGGCCAACCGTTACCTAACACTACGGTCATTTCACCTGCTGGAGCATCAATGGCATTAACATTCACTTGAGCTTGGCGCACTGCTTCACGAGCAAATTCAAAACTCTGTGGTAAGCCAGTTTCATCTGTGGCTAAGAAGGCACTGTAATCGTGACGACCACCACCACCGGCACTACCGCGTTCACGCTTACCGTTATCTTCTAAAATAACACTACAGTTAAAACGCACTAATGGACGAATATCTGCGGCCAATGTACCATCACTGGCAGCAATCAATATTTCTTCATGCACGCCAGATAAACTCACCACAACCTGAATAATACGGCTGTCTAAACTACGGATATACGCATCGGCTTGCTTTAACAAGTCGATTTTCTTCACTTCGTCCATAGCCGCAATTGGATCGGCACTGTCATAGAGTTTATGTGCCGCTTGACGCTTAAAGGCTTGTACCTTGTGCTGCTCACCGGCACTGGCAATGCCGCGGGCGGCTTTCGCTGCGGCATCAAGAGCGGCTGGAGTAATCTCGTCGGCATAAGCAAAACCGGTTTTTTCACCGCTAATAGCACGTACCCCCACACCACGCTCAATGTGGAAACTGCCTTCTTTGACTATGCCATCTTCTAAAACCCAAGACTCATGACGGCTACCTTGGAAATACAGGTCTGAAAAATCGATATTGTGTTGATGAATGGTATTTAAGTAACCTTGCAATCCGTCTAAGGTTAATCCATCTTGCAATAAACTCTGCTCTACTTGGGTTAAAAATGGCATTAAAATTCTCTTTATTAATTGGTAACGCGTACTGCGAATTCAGTGTTAGTCGTGGCTCAGCCAGTATTATTTCAGCTGTGGCTCTCTAAATCGATTATGGCCCATCAGCGGCATTTGTTGACGAATGCGCTGTAATTCCGCTAAATCGACTTTAGCCTGTACCCAGCCACATTCCGTCGCTCGTTCAGCAATAACTCTGCCCCATGGATCAACAATCATACTGTGCCCCCATGTTTCTCGACTGCCTTGATTATGCTGTCCCCATTGGCCTACGCCCAATAAATAACATTGAGTTTCAATCGCTCTGGCTTGCAATAACACTTGCCAATGCGCTTCCCCAGTCACTTTGGTAAATGCAGAAGGTAGAGCAATATAATCTGCTCCAGCTAAACGTAAAGCCCGAAACATGTCGCCAAAGCGAATATCATAACAAATGGCTAAGCCGACTTTGCCAAACGGAGTATCAATCACACTAATATGATCGCCTGGATGAAAGGTATCACTTTCACGATAGGTTTTGGTGTTATCACTCACCTCAACGTCGAATAAATGCAGTTTATCGTAATGACCTAGGGTGACGCCATGATCATCAAAAAAATAACAACGGCTGAAGACTCGACCATCATCGGCACGCATAGGAATAGTGCCGGCAATAAAATACACTTGATACTTTTTAGCCATCGAAGCTAACGCGTTTTTAAGTTCGCTTTGATGCTGGCTACCTGCATATTCAAGCTGCTGGCTTTCGTGACCACCAAACAATAAACAACACTCAGGTAACACCACTAATTGTGGTTCATTGGCTTCTCGGGGTAAGTCTTTAAGCTGCGAGTCGACAAACGCGAGATTGGCTTGGACATCGCGACTGCTTTGGCATTGTAATAAGCTGATTTGCATCTCTCACTCCTGGTAGCGAAACGACATGAGCCAATGGCTCGCCTGCGTGTTGGCCCCTTAATAAAGCGTCGGTGTACATTTGCGCCTTTATCATTCGAGAAACCTGATTCGTTGATATTGAGCTAATTGCCCCTGTGGTATTGGGCGGTACATTATCTTGCCTATTCTGCTCTGGGGCTTGAGTTTCATTTTCGCCCTTGGTATCACTTTTAAGCTTGGGCTCGATATTAGAATCAACTCCAGTTTTAATCTGAGTTTCAACACTCGACTCATTGGCTTGCGGTAAAATAGCTTGTGGAATTTCAATTTCTTTACTCTTACGCTCAAGCTCTTCAAGTTGTGGATTGTCCATGGTGCCGGTCACTCGAAAACGAATTTCAGAAATGACTTCAATCACGGGCTCTAACACTTTTGTCAGGGCAAATGCCCCTAAACCTAAAGTCCATGCACTGGTGCTCAATAACACCACGGTTGGTACACTCGACGCAAGCTGCGGCACAAACCGAATATCATAATTTAAGCTTTGACTGGTGAGATCGGTATAACCGCGTATGCGCATATTGCCAGCGATGGCATCCATTTCTGAATCTGTGGTTTTAACTACTCCATCATCAATCGCAAGGTTGCCGTTGAAGCGATTAAAGTATAAGCCTTCACCGAACACATCCGAGAAATCTAATGATAGTTTGCGTAATAATGAATCTAAACTAAATAATGAAAATACCCGTGCACCTTTATCGCTTATTTCCGATAAATGGCCTTTACCTAACTCAAATTTTAGCTGGCCGTTAAGTGTATCAAGCATGAAATGATAAGGTGCACCTTGCCATGATAACTGACCATTGAGATCTAATGGCGCATCTTCTAGCCCAGGGTTGATGTTCAATATCGTCGAGAGGTCATCAAACTTATCGGCCTGTAAATTGACCTCAAACGAGGTTTTTTCAGTGCCATTATCAACTGACCATAAGCCATTTGCCTGCAATGTTACCGTTGGCTTAGTCAGTGAAAGAGTCTGGAATTGGTAGCCTTGTTCTACGGGCAATCCTTGCAAGACTAAATGACCGAGCGATAAATTATTTACACTAAAATCATCCACATCTATCGCTAACGTAGGCAGATTTTGTAGCATAACAGTCGGGGATAAATCATCACTTTTTGTTGCACTGGCTGTTGGCAATAAATGCAGTTTGCTTGCGACAACTTTAATACCTTGATCGCGCCAATTAGCATAAAAATCGATACGGCCATCAAACTGTTGTGACTGAGCATCAAAGCGCCATACATGTTCGGTTGGCTTAGCATCAAAATGCAATTTATCGAATGATTGCCCAAGTACCGTTAATTGGCCAATATTGGCATGAATTCCCGCTAATGGTGGAAATGCCGGAGTCGCAAGGTTAGCATCAACCGCAGGCGAAATGGGTTGTTGCAACTCAGTATCAGGCAACTCGGCGACAGTTAAAATACGGTCTCGTATCAAAGAGGTCACGACTTCAGGTTCTGCTGTCGCACTAAAGCGATTAATCAGCGGTAGCCACTGCGCTAAGTCAACTTTAGGCAGATCTACATGTATGTGCCCATACTGCTTATTTAATCTGTCACCCAATCTAAAATGGCGACCTATCATCACATCATAAAAGGCCAGTTGACTGCCATTATCGGCATTAAATCCTCCCCAAAACTCCACATCATTACCCAGTTTAATGCTCAGTGATGATTGTTTGTTATCGCCAATCAGTTCTGCACTGAGCGTTTTCGGTTCCGCTGCCGATTTTTCATAAGGGATAGGTAAATCTAATGATGTTCCTACAAGATCGGAATTTGCAGAAACTTGTAAACTGTAGCCACTAGGATCAAAAATCATGGTTAACTGGCCATTCCAGTCCATGTTTCCGTGATAGGTTTCAGTCAGTGGATTGTCTAAACTGTCAGGTAGGGCATCAAGATCCCAGCGTCCTTTCAGCGCAACATTTAATGCAATATTGTTGTTACGCTTACCGGTACTCAAGCTAAACGTGAGAGGCTGTTGAAATAATCGAGCCTTAATATTTTTACCTTCAATTACTTGATTAACAAAACTCACTTGCCCTGTCACCCCCTGTAAATCTAAACCGGGAGTATCAATAAACACTGGGTTATTATTAAATGTGACTTGACCTTTAATGAGTTGCTCACCCCCTTCATATAAGGGAATCGCCAGATCCAATCGAGTATTAATGTGTTGTTGGATTTGCACTACGTCTAACGTAGACCCGACAGAATCATGTAACGGTGAAGCATTAATTACTTTGGTTGCAGCTTGAGCATCAGTATTAATATCGGCTTCAACCTTTAACAACGACGCTTCCCCCAAATGTGGAATAGACACTCGCGCGCCGTCTACCGTAACGTCATCAAGTTTGCCCTGATCAATATGCAAATCCATCATCGCATTTTCAAACAAGGCTGATAATGTAAGATCGCTCACAGCAGGCCAATCAGGTTGGAACTTAAAATTGCCATTATTAAGAGTAAAAGCGGCTTGAAAGACTCCGCTGCTGTCTTGATAGGGGTAGCCACCTAAATCCCCATGCCAGACTAACTGCGCATCATTCACTTGCCCAGCGACTAAGCCGTCATTAAGGTAGCTAATTAAGTTTGGACTCATCGCCATTAATGGAAAATATCGCCCAAGATGAGCCACATCATTAATAGTCACGTGAGCAGCTAATCCCATATGAGTCTGTTCAGCAAACTCAAGATTAAGGCCCGCTTGCAGAGTAAGATCACTATTACTCAACTCAATACTAGCCACGGTCAAGCGCTGCTGGCCAACATCATATCGGCCCATGACGGCACTGCTATTAAGTATTATTGGCTGACTAAAATTATCGCTAAAATCGAGCTGGTATTTTTGCTCAGGCAAGCTAAATTCAAGTTGATTATTTGCCCAAGTTAATTGGGCATCGAAAGGGCTGATACCCGGTATAGACTCATAGGGCTGCCATTGTAATTGCTGTGCTTCAACTTTAGCGATAAGGGCTTTTTCTGCCTGTTTATACAGCCGAATAGGGCCAATTTTTCCTTGAGGATTAAGCTGCTGCCAACTGCGTACTTGCTGCATGCCTAAACCTGGCACTAATGGCAACATAGGCTTAAGCAAGGTCGGGATAATTTGATTCGCATATCCAAAAAAATCACCATCACCACTGCCAATAGCCAAGGTGAGTAATGGCCAAGTTTGATCATTGGTGGATAAATCTAAATTGTGACTGTCAATTCGCCAACCATCAGGTTGTGGGATCCATTGCAATGAACCTGAATTGATTGCAAACTTTTGCTGGCTGTCCGCATCTTGCCATTGTAACCAGCTAGGTTTAAAAACCAGTATGCCATCTTCAATTTGACGATGCGCGAACGTCATCCATGCATCAAGATTTATGACCCCTTGAAACTCAATATTATCGGCGTCTGTTTGCGCGTTATGTTGTCTAGAGGCCCATTTGCCTAAGTCTAATGAGTCTGCGGCCACGTAAAGTTGACCAGCTATAGTATCCGCTTGATAACCATCACCGCTAAGATCAATACGTAACGTTAACTGTTCTTGCTTTGACTGCTGTGGATCAACATAGATGATGCCTTGTGCTTGGTGACGATTAGTGCTGTTTTGCCATAATAAATTATCGATAAAAATCGGCCGATAATCATGCTGTTTACTCACCAGTTGCAGGGAAGCATCGGTTATTGAAAAATGACCTAATTGCTCCAATAACAGGGCATATAACCAGTCAAGAGTGGCTTTATCGCTAGGCTTAGTATTATCGTCAGTAGCAGTTAACTGATCGAGGTTGAGCGCCACCTTAAGACCATCAAATACAACGGTTTCAACCTGCGGGCTCAAGGTTAGTAGCGACTGCCAAAAATCGAGTTTGATATGCACATTGTTGCTGACAACTGTAATTGGCAGATTATCCTGTGGCGGTAGGACTAAATTGTTAATGGTCAATGCAGGCCCAAATGCTTGCCATTCAGCACTGAGTTTATCCATCTGCACATGCAGTTGGTACTCACTATCAAGATAATCAATTAACTCAGTACGGACTTCAGGAATATGAGGCAATAAACCACGAATAAGGCTCACCGCCAATGCAAAAAGCACCAGTGTAATAGCCAAAATCTGCCAAAATACTCTGTTGATCGTTCCCGTACGAGTTGTCGACACTACATCATCACCACATCATATTTACTTTGAATGTATAACGGTTCATTTTGCAAACGAATACGTTTACCAATGTAGACTTCTAATTCTGCCAACAAATGTGATTCATCGCCGCTAAAACTCATGTACACAGCCGGTGAGCAATACAATAAAAACTCATCGGCTTTATAAGCTCGATCTAATCGAATAATTTCGCGAAAAATCTCATATGACACAGTTTCAATCGTTTTCATGGTGCCAGTGCCTTTACAAGATGGACACTCACCGCATACCACATGCTCTAAACTTTCGCGGGTACGTTTACGGGTCATTTCAACTAAACCCAAGCCAGAAAACCCACTCACGCTGGTTTTGACTCTATCTAACGCCAAGGCCGCATTTAAACTTTCTAACACCCGTGCTTGATGTTCCTTACTTAACATATCAATAAAATCGATAATGATAATCCCACCCAAATTACGTAATCGCAGCTGTCTTGCAATCGCTTGAGTGGCTTCAAGGTTAGTATTAAATATGGTTTCTTCTAAATTACGATGACCAACAAATGCACCAGTATTAATGTCGACTGTGGTCATAGCTTCGGTTTGATCAATAATTAAATATCCACCCGATTTGAGTTCAACTTTGCGACCTAAAGCGCGTTGAACTTCATTTTCAACATCATACAATTCAAAAATAGGCGCGGGGCCGGCATAATGCTCAATTTTGTTAGCAATCTCAGGCATAAACTCTTGCACAAACTGTTGAAGTTCAGCATATGTACGGCGTGAGTCAACTTGAATATGATCAAGCTCTGTTCCCACAAAGTCACGAATAATCCGTACCGGTAACGCTAAGTCTTGATAGAGTAATATTACCCCTTTCCGCTTGCGACGTTCGCTGACTTTGGCCCACACTCGGCGCAAAAATGCTGCATCTTGAGCCAGCTCATCTTCACCAATATTTTCAGCGGCTGTGCGAATAATAAAACCGCCATCATCATCAACATAAGGAAGGGTAATATTTTTGAGGCGTTGGCGCTCTTCTTCCAGTTCAATGCGTTGCGATACGCCAACATGGCTAGAACCAGGCATAAAAACTAAATAGCGGGAAGGTAAAGTAATGTCGGTAGTGAGGCGGGCGCCTTTAGTGCCAAGCGGGTCTTTGACCACTTGCACCATAATGTCTTGGCCCTGACGAACAAGCTCGGCAATATCGCGCACCACAAAGTTACCTTTTTCAACATCGGCAACACATTCAGTATGCGGAACAATATCGGAAGCATGTAAAAAAGCGGCTTTGTCTAAGCCAATATCAACAAATGCGGCTTGCATGCCTGGAAGTACACGGCTGATTTTACCTTTATAGATATTGCCGACCAAACCTCGCTTCATGCGACGTTCAATATGCACTTCTTGTAAAACACCATGCTCGACTAATGCTACACGCGCTTCTGTTGGCGTTACATTAATGAGTAATTCTGTGCCTTTTTTACGTTGAGTTTTTATGTTCATAGGCCACCAGTATCTGGGTCATGCTCCAATCGTAATGTTGACAGCAGTTGCACCACCGTAGATGACCGATTAAAGCAAAAGTTAAGTTTGCTGCATCATGCAGGCTAATAATTCACGCGTTTCTACAAGCGGTAAACCAACGACGGCTGAATAACTGCCACTAATTGATTGAACAAAACAACCACCCAAAGCTTGTATGCCATATGCGCCAGCTTTATCCATTGGTTCGCCCGATGCCACATAAGCGTCTATGTCGGCAGCAGATAAGTCACAAAAGCTGACTTGGGTTCGACACAGGCGGCTAAAGGTATGCTCACCATCTGTTAACGCCACCGCGGTCATCACTTCATGAGTTTTACCAGATAATAATGTCAACATACGCTTGGCATCATCTTGGTCTATTGGCTTACCGAGGATTTGATCGTTCAATACCACTATTGTATCTGAACCGAGTACTTTTGGGGCGATAATATGGCCACTCAGGGCTAAACCCGCTTGGGCTTTTTCAACGGCTAAACGGCACACATATTGTTGTGGCGTTTCAGTTAACTGGGGTGTTTCATCGATATCGGGTGCGACTAGCTGAAATGAGAAATCTGCCTGACTAAAGCCAGCTTGCGCCAGTAATTCTTTTCTTCTTGGTGATGTTGAAGCCAGTACCCATGTCATCGGTTAGTTACTCTTATTAGTGTACATTAAAACAATTCTTACGTTATCAAATTGATTAACGTACTTTGTAATGGCGGCGCATGTTACGCAGAACCCAGAACACCCACCACCAAATAAATAAACTCGAAATTGCGGGTAAAAACATCTCAACATCAAATGGTGTCGCACCGACAACAACAAACTGAATCCAAAATATCACCAAATGATAAATACAGATAAAACATGCTAGGAGTAATGATTGTTGCCAGCGAGGATAGTTACGTAACTGTTGAGACAACAACACGACAATATAAATCACTAACGACAACGCGAGTGAACGGATGCCTAAATGGGCCCCCAATAACACATCAAGCATGACCCCTAACAACCACGCAGTGAGAATACTGTAACGATGCGGTAACGCCATCGCCCAATACATCATGACCATAAGGAGCCAGTCTGGTCGCCATGCTTCGACCACTTCCGGTAGCGGCATGATCTGAAACATCATACCAATAAATAAAGTCAGCCATACCACTAAGCGACCATTAGCAATGTGCGCGCTCATTGGTTTTCCTCGCTTACTGTTGGTGAAGTCGTTGTTTGTGAAGGCGGAGTACCAACTTGAGATGACGATGCATTATCACTAGTCTGGTTAGGTATGGTTTCCGTTTCACCATTCGTTGCAGCATTATCAGCCGCCTCGTTCATCAGCCCTTGGACCTCAGCAGGCAACGTAAAAGGTTTGGTTTCATCAGGCCAAATAAGCAAAACATACCGAATACGATCAAGCGCAGCTAAGGGCTGGGCATTAATAACCGCATAACTCTGACCATCATCACGCGATACACTGATAACACGAGCGACGGGATATCCCTCAGGAAAACGATTTCCCAAACCTGACGTTACCAATAAATCACCCACAATAATGTCAGTACTTTTAGCCACATTGCGTAATTCAATTTGGTCGATATCACCAGTACCGTTGGCAATTGCCCGCACATCGTTACGAGTAACACGCACCGGAATACCATGAGTGCTATCTGACACCATCAACACGCGGCTAGTAAACTCACTCACTTCAGTCACCTGCCCCACAACGCCTTTGGCATCCACCACTGGCTGACCGACATAAACGCCGTTCTGTAAACCATGATTTAACACTACAAATTGCCGAAAAGGATCGCTGGCAACTTCCATAACTTCAGCGACCATTTTACGAGAATCCATGTGCACAGGAGAACCAAGTAATGCGCGTAAACGCTCATTTTCTTGGCGGACATGTTCAAAACGCTGTAAACGTTCTGACATCACCAGTTGTTGGCGTAAGAGTTCTTTGTTTTGCAGTTCGAGCATATTACGCGTGGCAAAGGCTTCGGCAGACCAGTCGAGCATCATACCTGGCACATTGGCCAAAAACTGCAGTGGGCTTAATAATGAGGATAAAGACTGGCGAACAGGATCAAGACGGTAATTAGTCATCAGCAATGCCACCGACAAAATAATTGCCAGTGTCAGTCGGAATTGACTAGAGACGCCACGAACGAAAATTGGTTTCATAAAGTGTTCGCAACTCTGTTAACCCATAAAATGCCATTAACAAAGCCGCTCAGCAGATGATAATTAGTTCTCTTCAGAGAACAAATCACCACCGTGCATATCAATCATTTCAAGGGCTTTACCGCCACCACGAGCAACGCAGGTTAATGGGTCGTCGGCAACCATCACCGGGATTCCTGTCTCTTGCATTAATAAACGGTCTAAGTCACGTAGTAATGCACCACCACCAGTCAATACCATGCCACGCTCAGAGATGTCTGAGGCCAGTTCTGGTGGTGATTGCTCAAGGGCAACCATTACCGCACTGACAATACCAGATAATGGCTCTTGTAATGCTTCTAAAATTTCATTGCTGTTTAAGGTGAAGCTTCTTGGTACACCTTCAGCAAGGTTACGACCACGCACTTCAATCTCAAGCACTTCGTCGCCTGGGTATGCTGTGCCTATGGTATGCTTGATACGCTCAGCCGTTGCTTCACCAATTAAGCTACCGTAATTACGGCGAACATAATTAATAATCGCATCGTCAAACTTGTCACCACCAATACGTACCGATGAAGAATACACTACACCGTTTAACGAAATAATCGCCACTTCTGTAGTACCGCCACCGATATCAACAACCATTGAACCTGTCGCTTCAGATACCGGTAAACCAGCGCCAATTGCTGCTGCCATAGGCTCTTCGATTAAGTACACTTCACGAGCACCTGCACCCATAGCGGACTCGCGAATGGCGCGGCGTTCAACTTGAGTCGCGCCCACTGGCACACACACCAGAACACGAGGACTTGGACGAAAGAAACTGTTGTTATGCACTTGCTTAATAAAGTGCTGAAGCATTTTTTCAGTCACATAGAAATCAGCAATTACGCCGTCTTTCATCGGCCGAATAGCTTGAATATTACCAGGCGTTCGGCCTAGCATTTGTTTTGCTTCTCTGCCAACTGCAGCAACTGACTTTGGCCCATTGCTATTGCGTTCGCCACGAATGGCAACCACTGAGGGTTCGTTCAACACGATACCTTCATCGCGAACATAAATAAGAGTGTTTGCCGTACCTAAATCGATCGATAGGTCGTTAGAAAAAATGCCGCGCAACTTTTTGAACATGTATCAGGCCTGTATTCTGTTGAGTCAGAAGAAGAAAAATCAGCTAACTTTATCAATGACACCCCCATTCTACAATACCGAACAGGTTAACAATTGCTAATCTAGCGTTTTTTTTTGTAAAAGCTGTTAAAAAATCAACATCCGCGCAGTTTTAAATCAAAAAAGCCCAAATCTGATGCTTTTTCATGCATATTATTGCCCCACCTCACGCCAATAAATGATCCTATCATGACCTCGGTAACGACCAAAGAAGGCACTTGCTCTTGGGTCATAAAGCTGGGCCGGACTTGCTTGGTCCCAATTCCAATACCACTGAAGCCATGGCTCTACTTTTAACGGGGCAGTCACCTGACCTCGATATGCTGTAGAACCTTTATTTTGCCATAACAAGGTTGACTGGCCGTTGTTAACTAATGCGCCATTATTGGTACGAGTCACGACCTGATCAGACGCTAATAATGGCGCGTATATTTCACTGCCGTCAAGCGGAACGATAACTTGAGTACAGCTATCGCCAGTATTCGTTACCCAGCTACTGCCATTCCAATACTGGGCATAGGTTGGCATGTCTAATACTTCATTTTCAGGACCATAAGTATTATCCATTACAACTCTGCCGTGGCGTAAGTCTTGCGTCGATAATCGTTTGGCGTTGCAGTTGTTGCTGTCGGCGCAAATACCACTGCTGTCTGCGCGCATATCAGCTGATGCAATAAACGACACACTACCATCGTTATCAAAGGCTTGTACACCGATAGCTAATTGACTAAATGGGCCATCCACACCAGGGGCCACTGTACGATTGAAATTAGCTTGATAAGATAATCCTACGTTTGCTTGGCCCAAAACCCAAGAGCCAGCATTAACCGGTAAAGCACTTAATCGGCTGCTTAAATCAATGCCATTATTGGCATCTTCACCCACTAAGCTTGCACTCGCTTTAGCAAAGGCGCCTTGATAGTTCTGAGTGACATAAGTGCCAGTATTGACTGCATCTAAGGTTAAGGCGAGAGCAAAAGGTTGATCCATATAGCTAAAGCTGCCGCAAGATGGCAGCACACTCGAGCTACTCACAACAAAGCGGTCGGGTACAAAACGCCCTATATTAGGCGATGCCGCCTGTGGAATATTATAAAAGCTTGAGCCTAAATATTCGCTCGGTGGATCAGCGGTAAACTTAAACACGCCCACTTCAGTCACTGTCTGCGACACGGTATTACTGCTCGTGGTTTGCGCAACATGATTATATGCCGTCGTACCTACAGCACCCAGCACACCATCCGATGGTGAAATAATTTGATTGCCTAATGCTATATTGTTATGGACATAATTAGGGGTATTTATATTATCGCAGTAGTTTGTATCACCATCCGCTTGCCATGCTTTACCTTGAATAATTAACTCAAATGGCTCGCCAGCTTTTTTATATCGATTACACGTACTACTAATACTTGCAGAACACTCTGCAACACTCTCTTTGGGGGTAACGCATAAACCTACCGGAAAGCTAACAAACGGATCGGAACCAACCATTACCAAGCCTTGTTCATCACCTGTGCCAGTATACTTTGCATCTAACTGCATTTTTCCTGCATCTGGATAGTTGACGTTAATATTTGCTTTTCCTTGTGTATCAAATGCCAACGCAAGCGTGGTTGCGGTGCTACTCTGCTTACCTACCACGGTATTATTCACTGTTACTGATTGACCACTAATTGGAGTCGTCGGCTCAATATAGGTACTCCAAAAACCGACGTTTTTGGTGATGCTAGCAAACGTTGGGATACATTGCAGAGTACTATCCGATTTTTTCACTGCACTAATAGAAATATTACCTGTTGGTTTGTTGGCCAACTTATCCGGTACCTCAAAAATAAAACCGCTATCGGCAAAAACTAAATTACAGTTAGCCTCGCTTGCGGCACTGCCATTAACACGGCACAAGGTTTTACTGAATGCTTTAGTGCTTGGCGTAGACCCGGTGACACCTAAAGTCACAGTGCCGGGAGTATTATGTCTTAGCTGTAAATCTGATTTTTGCCCTCCAGTAAACGTTACTACACTGCCACCAATCCAACCGCCACCGCCTGTCACTGTTGCAGGGCTGAGCGTCGCCGTGACAGTATCAGGCACAGTCGCACTGCAATCTGTGTTAGCACAGGCTTTAATAGATAATGTTTTGGGTACACAAGTGATCCCTTGACCAGAATAGGAATACTCAAAATGATCAATTTGTACTCCAATAGGGCTGGAGTTGAGCGCACAAATCTCAACATTATCGATTTCATGATTATTAGTGGATCCGCCAGTTGATCCCGTTAACGACAACAAAAAGTTCTCAGGTATCGCAGCTTGTGAAGAGATGCCGGCAGCATTAAATGCGGGAATAATTTCAACAAAACCGCTACCACTATTGCGTTCAACCTTAACGATTGATTGATTAGGGAGTAATGAGTCAACAGTAATACGGTACCGATGCGCAGGTGAAACATTATTGTTATCCACTTTCGGAGATAAGCAACTACCGGTATTAGTGGTGCCATTACTACAAGTTCCGCGTAAATAAGGATAACCAGAAGTACCAGAACCTGAACCTCGAATCGATACCGATTGTGGACGTCGGCCTGGACCGCTAGGACCACCTTCAGCAGAAAAGTTACCGTACTCGTCAATCCCGAAACCTAGCCAGCCACCAGCAAAACCATTCACATTAGAACGTGCACCATATCCCATTGGACCACCAGCAGAGCCTGGCTGCGGGGTAATAGCAGCATCGGATAATACAAACGCAATACCGTCGGCACCGTTACCACCATAGGCATAATGATCAAACTCAATTTCGACTTTATTATTAACCGCAGGAAATAAACGCTGATAAGTTGTCGATGTTGCTTGGTTAGTTCTCGCTTCAGTTTGTCGTAAGCGGCCGTTAACTATTGAAGGGGTAAAGTTACCCGAACTTTGAGCCACAACCCAGTCACTGCCTAAGCTTGCCCGTTCAAAATTATCAGTAAAACACTGGCGCACAGGGGCGAGTTTTTCTATGGCAATAAAACTATAGTTTTCCCACACGTGACTACGGTCACTATCACTAAAGGTATCTTCATCATTAATTATGCTGACTGAGTTACTGGTTAATTTACAACGCCGTAACCAACCGCCATCACCACCCAAACGACTGTTTTTACTGGCTACCAATGTTGGTACACTAGTAAAACCATTTAATGGTGTGAGTAAATTAGTACATTGAAAATTGACGTCTTGGGTATTGTTCACATTTGTATTAAAGGTGGTCGAACGACCAAAATGATAATTGACATTTTTACCTTCCAGCACTAGCGGGCCACTGCCAGACGTTACTGATAAGTAGGCAATTTTTTCATATTGTAAATTATTGGCATTTAATTTACTCGGCTCACATTGCCCCGAATTATTGCGCACTTCAGAAGTATCCATCGCTAATTCGATACCACTTGAAGTAAATTGCGACGTGCTGGTTAACCAGCAGTTATTATTTTGGGTTTGTAGTTGGTTAAGCACCACATCTTGAGTACTGGGTAAAGATACGCTGATATATTGATTGTTCGAGCCGACCAAGGCCTTATTCTGCAACACTGAACCAGCGATTAATTGGCTACCGTTATTTAAATCAAATTGACCGGGCGTAACTGCAATCCAGTGTACTTCAGGCATCTCTGCCGCTGACACTCTATTACCTGAAGGCCATTTTCGCTCCCAAGTAAAACCGCTTGCACTGATTGAAGATAAAAACACGCTTTGAGGACCATCGTTGGCAACAGGGTTATTTTCTGACACAGTCGGCATCACAAAAACTAGCGGCATTACGCCGCTTTGAAATGCTGAATCAAACACCACACTTTTGGATGTACTACCGGAACTCGCTGCGGACTTGCCATATTGAATATGAAATGGCGTGATAGTCTGAATCTTAATACTACAATCTGGAACCAGATCAATTTGATCCGCATTAGCAGAAAATGTCACCGATGAACTGCCATTTAAGATAATATCTTTACCTGTCACAGCACCTTGAATTTTAGCAGAACCATTAATTGTGACGGTATTTTCGGATACGACATATGCATTTAAGCTAGCACCGCCTTCAATCTCAAATTTACCATAATTGTAAAAAAGCAATTTATCTGCCGAACTGGCCAAGGTCAGATTTTTTTGAACATAATCGTTTTTAATAAAAAAACTCACCCGACCTGACGGCGGAAATATCAATTGAACACCATTATTAATGTTCATTGATTCGATCCAATATTGCCCTGCAGAAAACTCTATAGTGCCTGAGCTAGCGGTCAGGTTTTTAATTTTATATTTACCATTCTCAGTGGTAAAAACAACCTTTTTATCGCCACCATTAGCAACTGACACATTGCGGTATTCACCCTCAGCAAGGCTAATGGTTTCTTGACCATAAACGGGAGGACCTACATCAACACTACTGGTTGATTGGCACTGGGCAAAATCAATGCGGCCACTGGGTAATTCAGCCACATACTGGCCCTTGCTACACACTTTTGCAGTACCATTACTGCTAATACAAGAATTAAATCTAGAATCCCCTCCCTGAATATAATTGTAGGTGGGTAACTTACTGTTATTAGGTGCATTAATAATCGTGGCCGTATTCAAACTAATGGTGCCACTGCTATCAATATTGTTAACCCCTTCTTTAAAGGTTGTGCTCCAATCAGCCTGCGCCACAGACAAAGGCATCAAAATGGCAGTAGTTAGCCATAGAAAAAAAGCTAACCTGCTAACTAAACTCGATATCATTAACATAAAAGGGTTAATTACCACGGGCTTCTACCTCTACTTGGCGACTCACTCGCAAACATGTTGAGCTATCTGAGTTACCAGCACAGTTACCTGTCTCGCATACCGCTAAACTGTTAATCCGATACTGAGTGATACTGGCAACAGTTGTAGCATTACAGTTAACCAACACAGTACAGTTATGAAATCCATTTCCTCCTGTTGGCGGCGACCAAGTTGAACTCACATTGCTACAACTTCCATTAACACCACTAAGGGGGAACAACTGAGACAGAGCAGCATCAGCGCCACTATTGGCACTAAATAAAGCTCGAGTCCCCCAGACTTCCATATTAACCGACTCATCGGCATCGCTAACAATGCGGATTAAACTCGCCGCCAGCAAAAACATCACTGTCAGCACAAAAATACCAATGATTAATGCACTGCCTTGTTGGGAATGTTGCGGCAATTTCAGTTTAGGGTACATTCATCACCTGCACTTGATGTTGATATTGAAATGTTTCGCCATTCACCCTAAACCTAGGCTGTAAATGCACTATAGCATTAGTCACTAATGTTGCTGGCGTTAAAATGATTGCCGGATTAATGGTTAAAGTATTAGTAATATTTTGTGCCATCAAGACGCCATTCCCCATATCCGCTGGAGAGGGCTGCACAGCCTTATAGCCATATTGTTGGTATAAGCGTAAATCAACATTACCCGCGGTGTTAATAAAACAGTAACTGAGTGGGCTCTGGGCAACATACAAGCGTTTTAATGGCGACGCTTCGGTAAAGCGAATACTTTGGGTTAAGGTAATCGTCAGGAGATCTCCGCTTTCAGCCACACTTTGCACCAGAAAACGCTTTGCTGTTAATCCTTGAGGGTTATAAACCTCGCTAGCGGTTAAAGGGTAAATCAGCACTGATTGAACAGCATTAATTGAACGAACACTTTTAATCGCGGTTAACGTATTTTGCACTGATTGCGGGAAAAACGGCGCATCAATATACGATGTACTGGCACTAATAGGTAATAATTCCAGGCATTGATAACTGCCATCAGTCGCTGTTAGCACTCGCATACTATTGGGCACTGCGCGGCGAATATCGCGGGTCATCCGTTCAATGCCAAAACGGCTTTGACTGAGTACCTGATCAACTGCGCTTGATTCAACAAAAATGCGAGTACCAAAAACAACAAAACTGCTTATTCCAACCACAATAATCCCTAAAATTAAAATAACCGTAACCATTTCAATTAAGGTAAATCCCGCTATTTTTGGATGGCGATACTCCTGCATTAGTAGTTACTCCTTACCGCTTGGTAAGTGATCACTTCACCAGCAGGGGTTGTAACGTCTACAGTAATTAATTTTTGCGCCTGCGTTGACGAGTCAAGATAGGCTACTGACACGTTCAAGCGATAATTGGGATAAGCTTGGGCATAGGTTTGGCTTGAATTGAGCATGTTTTGTGTTTGATCTAACTCATCATAATCATCAACATCGTTGAAATCGTCGCGGTCTTCACCATCAGGGCCTAGGGAACTGGCCGCGGTACAAAATTCCCCAGTAGGAGCATTGCACGCCGGAACACCACCATTGGGATTGGTCTTTTGATCATAACGCTTGCCCCAAATCTCATTCATAACCGAATGTGCCAACTCAGCAGAGCGCACTCTTTGTAATGTCGTCGCCGCTCTATCTGCTTGAGGGAACAACATGCTAGTGATCATTACAATCGCGATGCCAATCACTATCATACCGATAACGAGTTCAATCAGGGTAAAGCCACGCTGACGTCGAGATAGTTGCAAGCGTTGTTGATGATGATCATGTTGACACGATTGCGACTTACTGAGCATAAATATACCCCTCAGACTCAACCGCAATAGCTAAGGTTTCATCTGCAACAGCATTAAAGCAATTACCTGAACACGCTGGAGATACCATACGGCCCTGCTCGTCAAAGGTGATTGAAAAAGCCTGACTCGCATTACTGGCTAACGTAATATGGGCACCACCGCTGAAGATTTGTGATTGCTCTATACGAACTTGGTTTGTGCATAGGCTAGCGGTTCTTCCGCTAAAATGGCGCAAAGTATACTCGCTTGCTGTCACATCAATTTGATAACACTGATCGGTATTTTGCATTGCTTTAAGCTGAACTTGACGTAATTCACTGATAAATTCATTACGTAAACTGTAGGCGCTATAAGAAGAGTCAGACAACAGACGTGGCAACACTGTCACGGCAATAATACCAATCACAATCATGGTGGTAACCAATTCAACCAAGGTAAACCCTAGCGGAACATGATGATGTCGATTCACTATGATGATGCCCTCATTTTATTAGACGAACATTAATGACATGCGATAAGAGTTAAACCGTAATAGTGTCAGAGACTTATATTAGCTTATTCCGTATATTAACAACAGGCTATGTTGTATGCTTATTTGTTAGGCTTACATCACTTTATGACTAACCTGATTAATTAGTTTCTAACCTATTCATGTATTTAAAACACTCAAAAAAAAACCTGCCTAAGCAGGTTTTTTTTCTTAAATTTTATTAGCACTTAGATGCATCAGGTATCGCTGTAAATTCAGGTATCTTTGCTGCTGTAGCAGCTGAGTATTTGAAAAAGCAAGTTGATGGTGCGCCTGCTTGCCAAAAGCTCCCTGTAGCAGCGTCATAAATCCAATCAGTAGTTATAGTTGAAAGGCTTGGATCTGTTCCAGCAGAAACGCTTAAATCAATTGCATTTTGAAAATTAACTAATGCTGTGGTCAAATAACCATAATCAGTTGTTACATCAATATTAGTCGCTGGAGTAGCCGTTGAGGAGCCAGTTAAAGTCACTGTGGCCCCAGTCGCTTGTTCTTTACCAGCTAATGCTGCTTTTGAATAAACTAAGGTGTTTGCACCTTGAATTGCCGCTTTTAAACCTTGTAACGCAGACACACGAGCATCACCTTGAAGATTGATAAACTTAGGCGCTGCTGTTACCGCTAAAATACCGAGAATAATGATCACAACCACTAATTCGATTAATGTAAAACCTTGTTGTTTTTGCATATTAAATAACCTCTATAGAAAATAAATAAGTAAATCAAATTAGTTGTTAGTAAATGATACGACCTGACCCGTACCGGCATTGTATATAATTCCGTTTGCACCGACGGTATCTAAATCTGGAGTGGGTGTTGCGACTCCCGATGTTTGATTAAGCGCTAACGTCGCAACTTGATGATAAACGCATAAATCAAGCCCTGCAACGACTTGGCCATCAATACTCGTAGATGAGCCACCGACACCATTTTGCATTCTTACAGTGTAACGTTGTTGACGAGCATCTTGGTTAAAAAGCACATTTCTAGGTACGTTTTGCAACACTGCATTAAATACTTCCTGACATGCTTCATTTGTCATGGCTGTAGCATCTGTGTTGGTGGTCCCGGTAGGAAAACCAAACCGTGCATCTAACGACACATTCGTCCCGTCTAAAATAACATTACTATTCCGGCGACCATCAACTTCCCATTGTGCACGCACAAAACTCACCGCTGTGGCTAAACCGCCAGCAACACCATCGACACTGGCGTCTTCAGCATCATCGGTGACATTCAAAAAACGCGGAATTGCCGTTGCAGCCAATAAACCGAGAATAACAATAACAATGACCAACTCGATCAATGAAAAACCTTGTTGTTTCAATTTCATAATATCTTACTCTTCTCTATAGTGCCTACAACAGGGAAACATACTGGTTCAGCGATAACTTCACTGATATTAGCAGCTTATTTAAATTTTAACATGGATGATACAAATTTTATCTGTCACTCATCAAAAAAATGACTCTACCCGTCTGGAGCTGATAACTCAAACTGGCTTTGTTATTTGAATAGTAGCGACACACATGATC
Organism: Shewanella sp. SR43-8; assembly: GCF_014163775.1. Lineage (NCBI taxonomy): Bacteria > Pseudomonadati > Pseudomonadota > Gammaproteobacteria > Alteromonadales > Shewanellaceae > Shewanella > Shewanella sp. SR43-8. The sequence goes on from NZ_JACJDX010000013.1 coordinate 85,502, forward strand.
ATCAGACTGATAATCTACCGCAATATTGAGCTCTTGAACATTATTGGCCAATAACTGCGCCCACAACTGTGCACAACCTTGTACATCATTGGTATCAATAATTGGCCAACCTTGGTTAGATAAAGACACCCAATTATCGGTACCGACTAAATCGGCATCAAAATCGTCGTTAATCTTATCATTTCTAATAGTGTCAGCTTGAGAGTCTGAATCAAGATTGTCATCTGCGACCTTACTTGGTGTCACATTAGGCACCTTGTTATGCCAAGATAATTGCATCCGGTGTGGCCTACCAGAAGCTAACCATTGACTGCGCACCATAGCTAAGACATTTAAAAAACGATTATGTTCAAACTCTAAACCACGGCCACCTATATTGGAGGTGGAATTAAAAGAACGTATGCCAACAATACTCAACAGTACTAACACCACCACAATAGCAATGACTCGCCCATACACTTTAATCAGGTCATCATCTGCTTTTTGTTGGCTCAACATGCCAGTACCCAATGAATAACTTGCATTATATGCTAACCGCCTTTGACCACATTAAGCATATCCCACATAGGCAGATAAATACCCAGTGCCAGTATCAAGACAATGCCAGCGACAAACGCAATAAGAATAGGCTCTAATTTAGCCGTCAGATTTTTTAAATCGTAATCGACCTCACCTTCATAAAAATCAGCAGCGTCATTTAATAGTTGATCGATTTGCCCCGTCTCTTCGCCCACAGCCACCATTTGCAATACTAACGGAGTGAATAATTGACTGCTATTAGATACCCTTAGCATTGACTCGCCTGATTCAATACCATGGCGCATCGAGACAATTTTATCATGCATATAAGCATTATCGACCGCATCAGCGACCAAACTTAATGCTTGAGTCATAGGCACACCAGCACTGAGCATCATCGAAAAACAGCGACAATAACGCGATAACGTTGAGCGCTCAATAATGGAACCCACCACAGGAATATGCAGTTTCCATAAATCCCATTGCTTCTCACCCTTTTCTGAATGATGCCAATACCGAATCGCCACTACCACAGCAATTAATAGCACTATCATATGAGGCCAGAAATTAACAAACAGATTAGACGTACCAATTAATATTTTTGTCGCCCATGGCAACTCTGCGCCGAAACGAGAGAACATATCGGCAAATTTAGGGATAACCATAATATTGAGAATAATCATTGCGATGGTAATGGCGATCAACACAAACATGGGATAACGCATTGCCGCTTTAATCCGTCGACGTGTTTCTTGCTCACGCTCGATATAGCCAGATAGCTGGATAAAGGCATCTTCTAACTTACCGGTATTTTCACCAACATGGATCATCGACACAAACAATGAATCAAATATATCTGGATGAAGATTCATTGCCGAAGACAGTGGTCGACCTGAAGTGAGCTGAACTGAAATATCATCTAAGGCTGTTTTCATTCGATCGGAATGAGTGGTTTCAGATAAACCAGCAATAGCTCTTAAAATGGGAATACCCGAACGAGTTAATGAGTACATTTGTCGACTAAAAATTTGTAACTCTTCTAATGACACTTTACTGCGAAATAAGCTCATTGAAAATGATTGCTTATTTTTTACTTCACGTAATTCCAGTGGAATAACTCCACGAGAAAGTAAAGCGTCGGCAGCGGCACTTTCATTAGCAGATTCAAGCTGTGCACTAACAGCCAGCCCTTGTGAGTTACGACCTCGATATTGATATATTGGCATTGTTATGCACCAATATCTTGTTGACTAACCAAATCTTCCGACAACGGCACTGTCGACTCACTAACATCTTCAACCAGTTTTGATACTTCTTCGAGTGTTGTCGTACCAAGGAATAAATACTCCATCGCAGAATGTGCCAGTGGGATAAAATTAGGACTGCGCAGCGCTGCACGAGCAAAATCTTGAGGATTACCAGTACGCATGGCGTCAATCATGTTTTCATCAAGCTCAAGTATTTCAAAAATACCGATTCGGCCACGATATCCCGAACCATTACAGGTTTGACAACCACGACCTACTTTAAATGTCGCGCTGCTAATATCTTTTTTAGTCACACTACTAAGCCAACTGCGCTCAGCGGCTGAAGGCTGATAATCAATGGCGCAATTATGACAAACACGCCTAACAAGGCGCTGAGCAATAATAACGCGCAGTGCACTCGCCACCAAATAGCTGGCCGCGCCCATATCGAGTAATCGTAACGCACTGGTCACCGCGTCATTGGTATGCAAGGTCGACAATACAAAGTGACCGGTTAATGCGCCTCGAAGACCAATTTCAACGGTTTCTTGGTCACGCATTTCGCCCACCATGATAATGTCGGGATCTTGGCGAAGAGTGGTACGCAGCACATTGGAAAAATTTAAACCAATCTTATGGTTAACTTGAACTTGGTTAATGCGTGGTAATTGATATTCCACCGGATCTTCTACGGTGATAATCTTTCTGTCAGCAGTATTAAGCTCACTTAAAATACCGTATAAAGTGGTGGTTTTACCGCTACCCGTTGGCCCGGTCACTAACAACATACCGTGAGGGCGTTTAATCTGTTTACGAATTCGCGCCACAATATGCGGTGGCATGCCAGTTTCATCTAAGGTGCGCAGTCCAGTCGTCTGATCTAATAAACGCATCACCACAGATTCGCCGTGATAAATTGGCATGGTCGACATCCGCACGTCGATTTTATGACCTTTGATTTCCATATGAAAACGACCATCTTGTGGCATACGTTTCTCTGAAATATCTAACCCAGCCATCAGTTTCAACCGTAATACCAGGGCCGATGCAATATTAACTTCGCTTAGGGTATTTTCATGCAATTGACCATCAATACGTTGGCGGATGCGCAAGACTTTATCGCCGGGTTCAATGTGAATATCTGACGCACGCATTTGCACCGCATCTTCGAAAATAGACTGTAATAACTTGACCACTGTGGTTTCGTTATCACTATCACTTTGGGTTAAATTAGCCAAATCGAACATGTCATCAGCGGCATATTCTTCATCGAGCTTACCGGCTATTTCGGCTATTTGTCCGGTGCGGCGGTAGAGGTTATCAAATGCATCGAGTAATTGTTGTTCTGGTGCTACGGCAATCATTAACTGTTTAGGCGCAACCAACACTTCAATATTATCGATAGCCTGTAAGTCGGCTGGATCGCTCATGGCCACTAACACATGATCAGCATGACTTTCTACCACTAAGGCACGATAACGCCTAGCTTGTACTTCAGGAAGAATATTGACCACGTCGGCAGTAATTGGGCGACGACTAATATCCAAATACGGTAAATTAAGTTGTTGAGATAAAAACTTAAGTAACTGATCTTCAGTAATACTGTTTAAATCAATCAGTGTACGGCCAAGCTTTTTACCTGAATTGCGCTGCTCCGCTAATGCTTGTTGTAGCTGTACATCAGTAATAATCAGCTCTTGAACAAGAAGATCTCCCAACCGCATCTTTAACTTAGGCTTCATCGGTTTTCTCCTAGCTGATCTAAACGCTTTTCAATAAAGGTCATGGCTGAAGTCGATAACCCTTCATAGCTTAATGCTGAACGATAAGCCTGAGCGGCTTGCGAGTATTTTGTTTGTGAGTCGAGCGCATAAGCTAACCCCATCCACCAGCGAGATTGAGTCGATTCGGATACCAATAGGTTACGATAAGCCGCTTCAGCTAGGGTAAAGTTCTTCGAAGTTTGGGCCAAATCGGTTTGCGCTATCCACTTATCTCGAGCCCACGTTGAATTATCGGGGATCATCGCTAATGTCGCTAATGCAGCATCATAAGCTTTAATTTCGGTTTGAATCCGCGACAAAATCACATAAAACTCCCATTGTTGCGGAAACATACTGATGCCACTTTCGAGTAATCCCATCGCAGTAGTCATATTATTTTGCGCATAATAAATTTCAACCAATTGGATACGCGCTTTGTGTAAGTTCGGTTGTAAAATGATCGCTTCTAAATAGTAACCGGCGGCATCATCAAGTCGCCGTGCCTGCTCGGCATCCATTCCTTTACGGTATTGCAACTGTGCCATTTGTGCCTTACTAATAACGACCTCTTTTACCGACATCTGCACAGGTTTTTTCTCAACAGCGGCTGCTTCAGACGAGCCAGATGATTGCTTTGCAGTGATGGCTTTAGCGGTGTCAGCATTATTTGATGCAGGATTGTTCTGTGCCATCTGGTTGGATGCAATTTGATCAGGTATCGGCTCATTCGCGCTGGATACACTGACCTTATCGGCTGCGGTTTTGCTAGCAACTGTGGCGGCGACTACGGTGTGACTATTGACCGTTTCAGGCTCTCGCTCGCTAGCTTGTTGTGCCGAGGGGGAAGACGTATCAATCTGCTCAGCGTCACCCTTTGATGCTATGTCCACTTGAGTCAAATCGGTTAAGGATGTTTCATTTGTAACAGGCATATTGTCTTGAGTCGTATCGGCGCTGACGGGCAGCCTTGACGCTTCAATAGATTTAGGCGTCATTGTCGAGCTGGCATTTAAGGCTAACTCAGAGGGTTCAGTCACAAGGTCGTTATGATTAAGTGCTTGGCTTAGCGTTAACGATTCAGTGTCTATGCTAGCAGCGTCACTGATTGCTTTAGGTTGATTTGCGATTTGCATATTGGCTTGGCGATACATTGACACACCAAACCACAAAGTAGGTATCAATAGTACTGCAACAACAATGAGACTAATAAGCGGTGAACGTGATTTAGCAACAGTTTGATATTGAATTTGAGGACGCACAAATTCACCCACAGCTTGTGTCGAAGGATTATCGGTTTCAGGCTGCTGACGCTGTTCTAAATCTTTCAGCATATTGATAATAACGCTCATTTAATCTCACTTATTTGTGTCACCCATTCACCACAACAACTGTCACTATTTAACCCAATAACCAACACCACTGCAGCAAGGAGCACAACAAGCAAGATGTTGAGCCGAGATACACTCACTTTAAGTTGTAAATTAATATCTTCCGTATCGGTTATCGCAGCCAAACAATGCCGAGTTCGGACCTTTTTTTCACCTTGGCCGTAGCATAGCAATAAACTTTTATGTGCCAAAATATTCACCAAACGCGGAATGCCACGAGCAGCTTTTGCAATACGCTTAATATCCGCGGCAGTAAATAACTCTGGCCCTTGGTAACCCGCAATCGCTAGCCGGTATCGAATATAAGCGTGTATTTCGTCCCATGTTAACGGACGTAAACCATAGCTAAAGGTAATACGTTGTCGTAACTGCCTAAACTTAGGTTGCGCTAAACGTTGATCTAATTCAGGCTGACCAAACAGCACCACTTGCAATAACTTACGATTTTCGGTTTCTAAATTAGTAAATAACCGTAATGCTTCAATACTTTCATCCGGTAACGATTGCGCCTCATCCAACACCAATACCACATGAAATCCTTGATGATTTAACGCTAACAAACGCTCATGGATAAGTCTTGTCAGTTGCTGTTGATCGACTTTATTTGGCAAAGACAAACCAAGTTCAGCTGCCACAGCCCAACGTAACTCCTTAGGATTTAAATAAGGATTGGGTAAATATGCACAATGGTATTGAGCGGGTAAATCGTTCAACAATTTACGACACACTAAGGTTTTACCTGTACCCACTTCTCCAGTGACCTTGATAAAACCCTCACCTGTTTCTAATGCTGTTTGCAGCACTTGCAACGCTTCCACATGCGGCGCCAACCCAAAAAAGAAACCGGTATTAGGGGTCAGCGTAAAGGGCAACTGACTTAAGCCAAAATGCTGCAAATACATAATTACCGGCTATCCCTTGTTAATGTTAAGCCAAACGTGAACGATCACTACTTTGAAGGATACCAACGCTCAATCAAATCTTGTGAGCGCTTTAACTCGTCCTTCCATGTGTCACCACCGACCACGGTTGGTTTTAACATAATAATCAATTCAGTTTTCTTTTTAGATTTACTGCGGCTGGTGAATGCTTCACCCAGAAAAGGAATATCACCTAAAAATGGTACTTTAGACACAGTTTCAATATTCTCACTCTTCATTAACCCGCCAATCACGACCACATCACCAGATGCTGCGCGGATAACGGTATCCGATTCGCGGATCTCACTTTGCGCTAATGGCAACTCCAAGGTTGAATCACTGATTTTAATCTCTTTGGTTTGTGAGGTCACATCAATCACCGAAGGATGAACATGCAGTATGACATTGCCATCTTCATCAATCTGCGGGGTCACATCCAAAGCAATACCAGAGAAAAATGGCGTGAGTTCAACCTGTGGCGTGGTTACCGGAGTAGTACCTGCCACTGTGGTGGATGAAACGTCCGTGACAAAGTATTCATCATTACCGACTTTAATCACTGCTTTTTGGTTATTCGATGCGGTGACTCGAGGACTTGACAGCACATCTACATCACCTTGAGTATCGAGCAAATTAATGATGGAACTAAAATCACTTCCAGTGAAATTAATCGATGTTACTCCGCCAATGGCAGACGTAATCGCATTACTTAGCCCCTGTCCTGCTGAAGTACTAAAGTTAATGTTGGTATTACCAGCGTGACCTAAGACATTCTCCCACTGGATCCCTTGCTGATAACCATCCGATAAAGTTACTTCAATAATTTTTGCTTCTAAAATGACTTGGCGCTGTAGATGGCTTTCTGCTATTTGTAAGAAACTTCGAATTTGTCGTAACTCATCAGGAAAAGCTCGAACGGTAACCAGACCGGCTTGAGGAGTGACTACAACTTGTCGCCCGCCACCGGTTTCACCCATGATAGACATTAATGTGGCTTGTAATTCACCCCAGAAATCCGTCTTAGTGGTTGAGCGAATAAAAGTACCATTGGTATTATCACTGCTATTAGCATTACCATTGCCACTATTACTATTTGAACTATTACTACTGTTACTGCTGCTATTACTATTGTTACTGCCATTACTGCCATTGCTTGAATTATTATTTTGGTCTGAAATGCGCCCTGAGCTAACGGAGGTTAATGACAAACCTTCACGCTGCATATAGATATAATTTAAGGGAAAAGTTTCAGTTCTCATTCCCGCGGGATAAACACGTAAAATACGCCCTTCACGCTTAACTTCATAACCGTAAATATCTTCAACGACTTGAATAACCTCTGCCAAGGTGACTGCTTTTAATGATAATGAAATGTTGCCTTGCACATCCGGATGAACCGCCACACTTAATGGGGTGTCTTTGACTAAGCTGGGAAAAAATACTCTGGCATCAACTTCGTTTGCTGATACGTCAAAACGACGCTCAGCGGGAAGGGCTCTTGCCGCTTGGCCCAGTGTATTATCGCCATTAAGCTCACGCTGAACATCTTCAGGCATTGCCGCTGGGGGTGGCATAATAGTTTGACCCGCTTCAGCTTGTTGTCTTGACTCATTCAAGGCTGCTTTTGCGGTTTGTGGATCAGGTCTATCCGTCGTTTGACAAGCAACTAAGCACAGCGACATCAGAGGAGTAACGTATTTAATCACATTCATTTTTATTCTTATCCTATCGCTCTGTTATCGACTTAAATAGTTGAAGTTTTCGTCCATCTGACAAGGTGACGTAGTCTTTATTAATCTTTGATACTCGTAAGCCACTGCCACTAACTGTGTCACCCACCGACAGAATGATGTTATTAATCACCGCATAGGTATTCTGGCCGCTGACAATACTGTTTAACACTAAAGATTGATTATCGGTTTTGGTTATCGCAGCCACAAACCCCTGACCCGGTAGGGTCGGATCACGTAATGTTTGTGCATTCGCCGCTGACATTAATAGCATCATTAGGCAGGATGCATACGCCATGGCATTAATCTTGTTTTGCAACACTGATAAAGTCCTTATTCACACTCAGTGTGTAAAGTTCTAATTCAACTAACGCATCTGGATGAGATTCAACACGATAATCTAAACGTTTCCAGTACAATTTATCAGGCATACTTTCAACGGCTTTAATAAACGCTAAAATCGCGAAGTAGTCGCCTTGTAACGTCAGCTTAATACCGTGGCTGTAAAGGTTAACTTTACTGCCATCGCCCACTTGTAATAAGGCTTTAGGCGCTATGGAAGCAAATGAAATCAGCGATACACCTTTAACATTACCCAGCAGGTTAGCTAATACTGTTGGCATGTAGTCCGCAGGAACCATATCAACCATTTGTTCAGTAAGATCAGCATCAACTAATTGCATTTGTTCAGTAATCAACTTTAGCCGTTGATGATAATCTTGATTAGGGTCAAGTTGTAAACGCTCTTCATAGAGAGCCACTTGTTGTAAGGAAATTGAATTTTCTTGTGCTAATCCTTTAAGCTGAGTTTGCAAGCTTTGCTGCTGCTTCCAAACCGACTCTAATGGCATAAACAACAGCATGCCGACCACAACAAATAAAGCGAACATAATCAATGTACGCTCACGTTGACTTAACTCATTAAATTTTGACGACCATACAAGCCATTGCTGCTTCATTGTGCGAGCTCCTTAGCAATGGGCTGGCTGATTAATTTAAACGCCAGTGGTTGTGCTTCGCCGCGATCCATTGTCATCGCTGAAAACGCATACCCCTTAAGCGTTGAAGTGGTTTTTAGTTTATCTATCCACAGTGGAATGCTCTGTGGATTACGCCCATAACCTTCAAACTCAATGCGCTGAACATCAGTATCTTGTTGTTCAATGGTAATATGGCTCAACCATACATTGGCATCCGCCACTGCTGCCAAGTCGGTTAACATTGGGGAGTAACCTTGACTAATCAGAGTATTGCGCTGACTTAGCTCATCTTTTAACAGTTTTTTAAGATCTAAGCGCTGTTGTTCAAGCTCGACCTTTGCAACTAAGTTCGCATCAGGCTGACGAGCAGCGATTTGTAGTTCTAGCTGAGTCTTTTGATCATTTAAACGATTTCTCTCTCTGCTTACCTGCTCACTTAAGGTTTGCAAATCATGGCTATGCCACAGACCAATTGCATAAAGTAGTGCACAGCATCCTGAGAATAAGCCCAAAGCCAACATCATTCTTGCAAAGGTTAGCTTTTGTTTTTTAGGCAGTAGATCAGTGCTATATAAATTAACCGCGGTTTTTATCACACTTCACCTCGCGTTAATTCCTGTAACGCTAACTGAGCGAGTAAGTTCGATACGCCGTCGTGGGCAACGGCAAGCACTTTTTGATTAAAGTTAGCACCAACGAGATTAGCTAATGATGAATTGTCACCATCTGCCAATATGCTAATGGATCCCACAGGTGCCTGACGTAATTGGCTTTCAAAATAATCCATAGACCGTTGGATCTCCAAACTGAGATTATCGGCTAAGCCATGTTTCAACTCTTCTAAAGTTGCTTTATTCAGATGATTAAAGCCTCTGACGCGACGTTGCATCAATACTTCGCCAGCTTTAACAATTAATAACAACAATTCTTGCTCAGGCAAATGAGCCACCAGCATGTGGGCCATATTGTCGTTAACTAAAACATGGCTTAATGCCAACTCTTCAATGCTGATACCAGCAACGTCTAATCCATTGGCATCACAAGCACTGGCTAATTGAGCTAGAAACTGTCGACTGCTGACCACGACATTCACTTTTGAACTGACAATAAAACTAGACTCAAAATAATCTAAATGGATATTGGCCACAGGTTCTGACACCATATCTTTCACAGACCAGATCAACGCTTGAGTCACTTCATCTGGCTCAACATTCGGTTTTTCAGCTTGTAACAATTGATAATACTGATGTGACAGCACTAATTGCACTCGAACTCGACCAAACTGGCTTTTTAGTGCTTCAAAGGCTTGAGACCAATTATTTTTTGGTACTGAAAACTGGCTAATAACAGGTGCTAATTGGCCTTGTTGGAGTTTACAAGCCCACAATGAATTATCAGCGATAAATACGCCGACACTACCCATCAACTCTGATGTTTGCCAAAAGGCGAGTTTACTCAAAAAACCATTGTTCATTGCGTTGCCCATATTCGCTAACATATTAAGTGTGTAACATCACTCATTCATAGAATTGGTATTAGAGACATGTCATCAAAAAACGACACGATAACTCTACTATTTAAGCATCTAACGTTAAGGCAATCTGCTTAACCTTGATTGCCAGTGTCACCAGTCACATCGATAAAAAATCAAGCTATAATAACGCAAAAACAACAAATAAATAACAACTAAGCCATATATTAACAAAGTGTATATACGTTTAAGATAGAGAGTAATCTTTTGATAAACAAGGTATAAGGCCAATCAATTACAGCAAACATAGCATTTTAACACCTAAACTTCAGATCTTTGCTCTAAAAACTCGCCTTGTGCAGCACTTACACCGAGAATTTTTAACGTTTGCCATTCTTCGAAACATTCAACGCCTTCAGCAATCACTTTCACTTCGGCTCGATAAAGGCCGCCAATCAGGCTACGGATGAATAATTGATTCTCGGAACGTTGATGGACTCGGCGTACAATAGAGCGATGTAATTTCACTAAATCAAAATGGTACTCCTGAATATAGTGAGTCCCGACAACAGATTGTCCAACATTATCTACAGCCAATTTAGCGCCCATTTTCCTCAGCATATCCAGAGTCTTAACTAGTGAGATATTTTCCTGATTTTTAACAATAATGTCTTCAGACACCTCAAAAATCAGTCGCGCGGCTAAGGGTCGATGCTCTAATAAAGTCGATTGTAACCAGCGAACAAATGCTCTACTGGTCAAACTATCAAGACTCAAGTTGATACTGTAGCTTGATGTATTGTCAGACATTAGCCTAAAAAGTACTTGTTCCAATACTTGTCGCTCAATCTGCGGCATCAATCCACATTTATTAGCCATTGGAATAAACAGAGTGGCGCGCACATCATTACCCTGTAAATCTCGGGCACGACTAAAAATCTCATAGTGCATAATTTGATTATCACTATCTACAATGGCTTGTTGTAAGGTGAAAAATCGTTTTGATACCAATGCATTTTCAATAAAACTGCGCCATCGAACAGAGCCTTTGGCGATTTGCTCATCGAGTGCACCTTTATCGTACATGAACCAGTTATTAACTCGTTGAAGTTGTGCCGCTCGGAGGGCCATCTCAGCTTCTTCAACAAGCTGTAACTGTAGATCGCCAGCTTTAAAAAAAGCACACCCTAAATGAAAGAAATTATCAGGATTACCAATGCCATAAAAAGGCAATGCGATGCAGGTTTTGAGTATTCGCTGTGCTAACTGATCGGCTTCAAGCAAAGATAACTGTGGTACAACAATGGCTAATTGTGAGTAGCTACGCCGCGCAAAAATACTGTCTTCATATTGCATTAATACCGCTGTAATGGCTTCTGTAGTCAATGAAAGCATGGCCTTAACGCCACCTTCACCGAATTGGTCTTCCACTAAATCAACATCATCAAACTCAATGAGCATCAATACACCATGGGCAACCATTTTCTGGTGGTGACTTAATCCATCAAGACGGTTTTGAAAAAATATAGGATTACCAATTTGGGTTTGTTTGTCTAAAAAAGTATCTTTACGGATAAATTGATCTAAACGGCCGCGTTCTTTATGAGCATCATCGAGTTCTGCAAGTAATTTACTGATGGCACGATTAATCATTCGAGGCTTACCGTTAGTAGGTACATCGGCAGCTTGTTTTAAATGACCATCGAGAATGAGCTTACTGCGCTGGGCGAGTTGCTCTATCCCATCTAGCTCTCTGGAATACCAACCGTAACCAAAGCGGACAAAAAAACCGATGCTAGTAAAACCAATAAGCAGAATAACGAGCTCATGCCAGCCAAAATTACGTAACGAAAATGGTGGCGGTAAAGTCATCGTCATGAGTAACTGCCCTTTACTTAGCGAGCTTTTATAAAGAGTTAAACTGCTTTTAGATGCAGAGGGTTGCTCATGATGAAATTGATAAATTAATTGACTGTTATGCGACAAGGAAAAATCAACCGCCTTATAAGCAGTCAGTAAAGGGGGTAACCAAGTAGAAAATTGTTTATTGCCATGTTGTTGATAGTCAGCAACTAACATGGTCTCTAATTCAGCCACCTTCTGCTGCTGAAAAGTATAGGTTAACTGAGTAAAACCCATTACCGCGCACAGTAAAAACACAAAGGCCACCGCAGCCAATGAAAGCAGCCAAAAGCTAGTCAGTTTTTTGGTAAGGATCTTGGTAAGCTTCATTTATCCGCTATCCTGCTGGATTTACTTATTTTATTAACAAGTTAATTTTCATCCAGTATAACCATTGTGCCAACAAGTTCACTAATCGTTTTTACTTATACGGGTATGATAGCTAAAAAAAAGGGGCCAAGCCCCTTACGTTAATCATGCGATGAATTCATTCAGACTCAGAGCAGCAGCAGATACCCAGTCCCGAGCAGCTTATACCTTATATTCTGTCGGTAATGTGGTGATTTTAGCCACACCAGAATCAATCGCAGCTTGCGATACTGCTCGAGCAACCAGCGGCAATAATCTTGGGTCCATTGGTTTTGGCAGCACATATTGAGCACCAAAGCTCAACGATGACACATTGGGATAAGCAGCCAATACCTCTACTGGAACCGGCTCTTTCGCGAGGTTTGCGATAGCATAAACAGCCGCTAACTTCATCTCATCGTTAATGACCGCTGCGCGCACATCAAGTGCACCTCTAAAGATAAACGGGAAGCACAATACGTTATTGACTTGATTTGGATAGTCACTTCGACCCGTGCCCATAATGAGGTCTTTACGAATGTTATGAGCTAATTCAGGTTGAATTTCAGGATCAGGATTTGAACAGGCAAAAATCACCGGATTAGGTGCCATCAACGCAATATCATCCGCGGTTAATAAATCCGCCCCCGATAGCCCTAAAAATACATCGGCATCTTTTATTACATCCTGCAGGGTGCGTTTATCGGTATTATTGGCAAATAAGGCTTTATATTCATTTAAATCTTCACGGCGGGTATGGATAACGCCTTGCCTGTCGAGCATATAAACATTTTCACGCAATGCACCACATTTAACGATCATTGTCATACACGCAATGGCAGCAGCACCGGCACCTAAACAAACAAAGATAGCATCGTCAATTTTTTTGCCCTGAATTTCGAGGGCATTCAACATACCTGCAGCCGTAACAATAGCGGTGCCATGTTGATCATCATGAAACACCGGAATATTACAGCGCTTAATCAGCTCTTGTTCAATTTCAAAACATTCAGGCGCCTTGATGTCTTCTAAATTAATGCCACCAAACGTATCGGCAATCGACTCAACAGTATTGATAAAGTCTTCAGTGGTGCGATGTTTCACTTCAATATCAACCGAATCAATATTCGCAAAACGTTTAAATAGTAATGATTTGCCTTCCATCACAGGTTTTGACGCCAATGGACCTAAATTCCCTAGCCCTAAAATAGCAGTGCCGTTGGTAATAACCGCAACGGTATTACCTTTATTGGTATATCGATAAGCATTTTCAGGATTAGAAGCGATCTCTCTAACAGGCTCTGCAACACCGGGACTGTATGCTAAAGCAAGATCGTGACTTGATTGAGCAGGTTTAGTTAGGCAAATAGCCGTTTTCCCTGGTACTGGAAATTCATGATAATCCAGAGCTTGTTGACGAATATCTGACATTGTATACATCCTGAAATACGCTATATATGAAGGAGAGGATGATGTAAGGAGCCCATCAATTAGCACCTTGCTAACCCTCTAAAATTTTAATAACAATACGCTAATACTCAAACGATATAAATCAAAAACTCAATGATAGGAGGTGTTGTGAGTAAGAATAGAGGCTAGGTTTTATTAATCTAACTAATTGAATATGAATATATATAAATCAATAAGTTAAAAGTGTAGGAAAATAACAAGATTTACGATAATAAACGGATAAAGACGACGATATTTGCAGTTTATTTTGTCTAAATAACAATAAAGCGCTGTTTATGCTTTTTTACATTGTTTACTACTAAAAAATTAGTTTCCGCCTCAGCACAACACTATTTTAGGATAACTCAGGTTAAGAAATGGAATTATACTAGTTGTAGAAAATAAAAAAGGCGCCGAAGGCGCCTTATTCAAGTCAATTGCAATGCAATTACTTTTTACCAAGCATACCAAAACGCTTGTTGAACTTGTCAATACGACCACCAGTATCAACAACTTTCTGAGTACCAGTGTAGAATGGGTGACATGCACCACATACGTCCAAGTGTAGGTTTTTACCTGCAGTTGAGTTCACTTTGATGATGTTACCACAAGTACAAGTTGCAGTAATTTCAGCGTAATTTGGGTGTATACCTGTTTTCATTTGGAGTACCTTAAATTGAAGGCCATGTCGCTCTCCCAACCCGAAGTTGAGCACCACATGCAGTTAATAACAATATGTTTTAGGCGCGGAATAATACAGGGTCTCAGGTACACAAACAAGTAGAATTTCTACACAGTACTAGGAAGACTTGTGCGACAACACTAGCTCATCATAAGTAGCTTGGGCATTAGATGAATTTTGATATTGCTGCACAATCTCCTCAGATGGGCACTTTAAACGGCTATCAGACATCAGTAAGTATATTTTCTGATTAGCAAACGCATTGGGGTTGGCATCATAAATCGCCAGCATCGCACCAAATAGGCTGATTTGCCATTGTCGGTAATAACGATCAGCAACCCGCCATAAGGTATCTTGAGGCAATTTATCAAGTAAGCAGGACTTGTTCAGTGCAGGACTTTGCCGATCGGTTTCGGCTAGTGTCATCTTGGTTTCAACATTAACCAGAATTGGCTGAGGCAGCGTTTGAGTTTCATGAATGGCAGCCAGCAGTTGCTTACTCTCTAATTCTTTACTGTCGGCATTAAGCGAATCATCGATCTGTGTTGCTTGCGGCATCTCCATAGATGCAGTAACAGGCAAATCTGAAGGTGATACTTGTTGAGACTTATCGCCTTGGCTGGCCACTACATTATCAAATGTTACTTTATCTGCAGCAACATTTTGATAGCGCGATAGCATCTCTACTGATGGGCAACGTAATGCGCTCCCGACTTTTAATTGGCTAATTTTATCTTGGTAGAATGCAGATGGATTGGTTTCATAAAGGGCAAGCATTGCGCCGTAGATATTTGAATTCCATTGCTTACGATAGCGCACCGCTATTTTCCATAAGGTATCACTCGCTAACTGATTAATCTGGCAATCACTCAGATTTTTTTGCGTTGTCGCGACTTGAGGTGTAACGCTGGTCTGGTGACTTATTGGCGTAGGTTTTAATGTCGATAATGTCGCAGACGACTTCATCGTTTTAATGGCTACCGGCTGATGTTTACTCTGGGCAACAGTTTGAGAAAATAAAGCTACAGGGGAATATTGCAGCCATTTAGCATTACGAAATTCCGATACAATTAATGCCGCATCTTGATCGCGAACTTTTTCAGTGCCTGTTAATAAAAAAACATCATTATCACGTCGCTCAACATCGAGCTTTTCTAGCACGATATTGTCTTTATAAATTTGGCGTAAGTAAAACGTCAGCCGCGATAAATCATGGTGATCGGTTATAACATTCACGGTTAATTTAGGTGTTTGGCCACTTTCAAATGGAATGGTATCAATACTGATATGACTGACTTCAGCGATCACAGTTGAAATACTGTTAAATGCAAGTAATGCTAATATAGTTAGCATCTTAACCCGTTTCATCAATACAATCCTTTCGATTATAAACCGCTTCCATACAGCATACAGTTACGCTGTAAAAACCATGATACTTTGTGCATTTATACACTGATTGTTAAAGTGTGAATGCTACGTTTATCACGCTGTAATTTATTATTATTGTTTACTTTTTTAATTTTTAAAATGCCCAACATCACAAATATTAACATGTGCAACTATATAAACTAACATAATTTGCTGCAACTAATTACTGACAGAAAAAGCAAATACTCGACTACATAAGCGTTTTTATCACGGATGATCAGCATCAAACTTATTGCGTGGCATGTTTTGCCTCAATCGCTTCAAATACTTTTTTGTCGACCGCTTTATTATCATATTGCGCCAAAATCATTGTTGATGGGCAATTCAATGGTACATCTTTAAGTAACAAGTGGATTTTTTGCTTAGAGAATGCCAATAAATTCGCCTCAAATATAGCTAACATCGCACCGTAAACGCTCGTATTCCACTGTTGTTTATAACGATTAGCGATTCGCCATAAGGTGTCACTATTATTACGTTCAAGCCAACAGTTAGCCTGTTGAGTAGATCCGATAGTTGATGATGGCACCGATGGCACTTGAGCCACGCGATGATCAACTTGCTGATGTTTGGAAGTACTCATTACTGGCAGATTAGCGTCAGGTATTGGCCGATGTTCACTGTTGACCGCTATCTTTGCACCATTGAGCGAATATGGCGCATCAAAAATAGCCACAACAGCCAAGGTGACTGCTCCTGTCGAAGTGGCTTCAGTAATAATTAACTGCGCATTTGAGTCACTGATGATCTCGCTACCATTAAGTTGGAGTAAAAAGCGATTAATGGCTTGCACCGTTAACTTTTGCTGCTCAACCTTGTTATTCTCTAACTGGCGGATATAAAATCCTAATCGCGACACATCATCATTTTGTGCCACCACATTAACTTTTAATTGCGGTAAATGATTTACTTCAAATTGACGACTATTAATACTGACATGATTAACTTGAGCCATTGCTGTAGCAATATAGCTCAATAATCCAAACCCTAGGATAATAGCCTCAATAAGTCCTTTACGCATATATGTTGCCCTATCTCTTTGATGACACTTAGAGGTAAACTGATCCGCAATCCACTACAGAATTGAAAATGATGAAACCTTATGCCCGTGTTTGTTGAAGTTGCCTTACCCGTCCCATTACGCAGAAACTTTAGTTACCGCGTAAAAGACCAGCAGCAAGCGGGATTACAAATAGGACTTAGGGTCAAAGTACCGTTTGGCTCTCAACAACTCATTGGCTTAATAACTGCAATTACAGACAGCTGTGACTTGGCACCCCATCAAATAAAATCTGTTACAGCTGTGTTAGATGATGCCCCATTGCTACCTGATTCGCTATATAAATTAACCCTGTGGGCCGCCCGATATTACTTTACCACTCAAGGACAAATGCTCAGCCAAGCGCTGCCAGTGGCATTGAGAAAAGGCTTAGAAGCAACGCCACAAGCCGTGGTTGAATATCATTTAAGCCCGCAAGGACGCAATGCTGATCCTAGCGTATTAACGCGCGCTCCGGCACAGAAAAAACTGCACGAGTTATTGCTGGCAAATCCCATCAGCCATGATGAGTTCATCACTCAACAATTAAGCAAAGCGGCATTAAAAGCATTAGAACAAAAACACTGGATTGAACGGCAAGAAAAAGTGCTCTGCCACGATTTAAGTTGGCGTCAACAACTGATCATGAATGAATCACCCCACAAGCTTAATAAACAGCAAGCTGTCGCAGTATCGGTACTCACTCAGCAGCAAGGTTTTCATTGCACTTTATTAGAAGGGATTACTGGCTCAGGTAAAACTGAAGTTTACTTAGCCTTGCTTGAGACTATTTTACAACAAGGTAAACAAGCGCTCATTCTTGTGCCTGAAATAGGCTTAACCCCGCAAACCATTAATCGCTTCAAACGCCGTTTCGAAGTCAATGTCGCCGTGATCCATTCGGGCCTAACCGATAATCAACGCCTAGAAGCTTGGCGTCAGGCTCGTGTCGGTGAAGCGGCAATTATTATTGGCACTCGCTCAGCACTCTTTACTCCCATGGCTTTTCCTGGGTTAATTATTCTTGATGAAGAGCATGACAGTAGCTTTAAACAACAAGAAGGTGTGCGCTACCACGCCCGAGATTTAGCCGTAATGCGGGGACACCTTGAAGATATTCAGGTGGTTTTAGGTTCAGCAACGCCATCATTAGAAACCTTACAAAATGCCTTATCCGGACGCTATCATCACCTTGAATTAAGTGAGCGCGCTGGCGCAGCGCAAAAAGTGAAACAAGGTATTATTGATATTACTTCGCAACCCCTAAAAGCGGGGATGTCAGCATCATTAATTAACGAAATGCGCATGCACCTTGATGCGGGTAATCAGGTGCTGCTATTTTTAAACCGCCGTGGTTTTGCGCCCGCGTTACTGTGTCATGAATGTGGTCATTTACATGAATGTGATCGCTGTGATGCCTTTTTTACCGTCCATCAGGGCTTAAACGAAATATGTTGTCATCATTGCGGTAATCAATACGCTATTCCGCGCCAATGCCACCAATGCGGCAGCACTATGCTAATGGGCCATGGTTTAGGTACCGAGCAACTGGAACAAGAAATCGTAAAACTGTTTCCCAAATATCCTGTAGTGCGAATAGACCGCGACACCACGCGGCGTAAAGGTTCACTTGAGCAGCAGTTGCAAGGCATACACATGGGTAAATATAAAATCCTCGTTGGCACACAAATGCTGGCAAAAGGTCATCACTTTCCTGATGTCACCTTAGTGGGTTTACTTGATGTTGATGGCGCCCTGTTTAGTGCAGACTTTCGCGCACCAGAACGATTTGGCCAGCTATACACCCAAGTATCGGGCCGTGCTGGCCGCGCTGATAAACCCGGTAAAGTACTCCTGCAAACCCATCAAAGTGATAACCCAATTTTGCGCGACCTGTTGAAGCGCGGTTATGGTGAGTTTGCTCGTAGTCAGCTAAAAGAACGTCAACAAGCATTATTACCACCGGCATGGCACATGGTATTAATTCGCGCTGAAGCACATTTAGCTGAAGATGCTGATGCTTTTTTAACACGCACTAGCGAACTACTCCCCCAAGATAAAGACTTTGAAATTATTGGTCCGATTCCGGCACCGCTTGATCGTAAAGCAGGCAAATACCGCCGCCAATTAATACTGCAAGCCAAAAGTCGGCAGCGTTTACAAACCGAATTTGAACGGGTTTTAGCGCTTATTGAACAAATACCAGAAAGTAAACGTTGTCGCTGGAGTATCGATCGTGACCCACAGGATTTGATGTAATCGCCTGCTGTACGGGAAGTAAACCGACCTTATACCGGTGATAAACTTCACTTAGGTTCATAATCAACATAAAAAAACCAATATTTCCGTTAAAGCAGATAGCAATCACCCCCTATAAACGGCTAAAATATGCGGTTCCGTCATGTCATTCATTTAACGAATTAGTGCAAGCAAAAGCCCATGAAATCACATATTGAATCTTTACTAGAACAAACCATCGAATCCTTCAAACAGCAAGGGATTGTGCCGGCTGATTTTCAAGCCCGCATTCAGGTCGATCGCACTAAAGATAAAAGTCATGGTGACTTAGCGACTAACCTGGCAATGATGCTAACCAAAGTAGCTAAAAAGAACCCTCGTGAGTTAGCGCAGCTGATCATTGATACTTTGCCTGCATCATCTTATGTGGCCAAAGTAGAAATTGCTGGTCCAGGGTTTATTAATTTCTTTATTGATGACAATGCATTAGCTAATCAGCTACAACAAGCGCTAAACAGTGACCACCTAGGCGTGATATTACCGCCTAAGCAAACGATCGTGGTTGATTATTCTTCGCCAAACTTAGCCAAAGAAATGCACGTTGGTCACTTACGCTCAACCATTATTGGTGACAGCGTAGTGCGCGCGCTTGAGTTTTTAGGCCATAAAGTGATCCGTCAAAACCACGTAGGCGACTGGGGAACTCAGTTTGGTATGCTACTGGCACTAATGGAAGAGTTACGCGCAGCCAATGGCGAACAAGCCAAAATGGAATTGTCTGACTTAGAAAGTTTTTATCGCGCAGCTAAAGTCCGTTTTGATGAGTCGACTGAATTTGCCACTCGTGCTCGTCAACTCGTGGTCGCTTTACAATCTGGTGACGAATACTGTAATAAATTATGGCGCGAGTTTAACGATATTTCATTAAGCCACTGCCATGATGTTTATAAACGTTTAGGGGTTAGCTTAACCCGCGCCGATGTGCACGGCGAAAGCGCCTATAATGCCGACCTTGCTCAAGTAGTTAGCGATCTTGATGCCCAAGGTTTGTTGGACGAAAGTAATGGCGCTAAAGTGGTGTTCCAAGAAGCATTTCGTACCAAAGAGGGCGAACCTCTTCCTGTTATCATCCAAAAAGCTGATGGTGGCTATTTATATGCCACTTCAGACCTTGCTGCCATGCGTTATCGCTCAAACGTACTAAAAGCAGATCGCGCGTTGTACTTTGTTGACTTACGCCAAGCACTGCATTTTCAGCAAGTGTTTAGTCTCGCCAAATTAGCTAAATTTGTTCGCCCAGAAATGTCACTAGAGCACACAGGCTTTGGCACCATGAACGGTGCTGATGGACGCCCTTTTAAAACTCGTTCTGGTGGTGTAGTTAAATTAGTTGATTTACTTGATGAAGCCGATGTGCGAGCACTTGAACTTGTTCGTAGCAAAAACCCTGATATGGATGAAGCGACCCTTACTGAAATTGCTCGCGTGGTTGGGATCAGCTCGGTTAAGTATGCAGACTTATCTAAAAACAGAACCAGCGATTATATTTTCAGCTTTGAGCAAATGCTCAGTTTTGAAGGCAATACCGCACCTTATCTATTATATGCCTACACACGTGTTGCCGGTATTTTCAAGCGTGCCGCAGATATTGACCTTAGCCAAGCTAAGATTGTGCTCGAACATGAAAAAGAAAAAGACTTAGGCACTAAATTAGCCCAGTTTGGTGAAGTATTAACTCGCATGACAGACAAAGGCTTACCACATGTACTATGTGGATATCTTTATGAGCTTGCTAGCGAATTTTCGAGTTTTTATGAAGCTTGTCCAGTACTGGCGGCCGAAACAGAAGCCGAAAAACAAAGCCGTTTATTGTTGTCGCAATTAACCGCAAAGACCTTAAAAACGGGCTTGTCACTACTTGGCATTGAAACCCTAGAGCGGATGTAATCATGAGTCGTGACTACGCAAATCGCAAACCTCGGGCGGGCGCAAAAGCCCGCGCGCCACAACGAAAAAAAGCACCTAAACGCTCTTTTCCTTATTTTGCTGTGTTTGTGATACTCACATTATTGAGCGGCTTTGGTTACTTTTTATGGTCGATTAATGGTAGCTCTGACTCACCAGTAACAAGTGAGCCGGTTCAGCAACCGAAAAAGAAAACGGTATCTACCGCGACCGTAGAAGCGCCAAAAAAAGTGGTTAAGAAAGATCCAAATGCATTACCACCTAAGCCACAAGAAGAATGGACTTATCTGGAGGAGCTTGAAAACAAGCAAGTTGAAATTGACTTGCCTCAGTCTGGAGTGGTTTCAAGCGGTATCTATCAAATGCAATGCGGATCGTTTAGACAAGAATCACAAGCAAATGAAATGAAAGCCAGAATCGCCTTCCAAGGTGCTGAAGCGCAGGTTCGTCGTAGTGAAGGCACCAACGGAATATGGTATCGGGTAGTGTTAGGGCCTTATCCAAACAAACGCGAGGCGGAACATAACCGGCATAAGATGCAAAGCGCAGGTTTAAATGGCTGCATTATTTGGTTATGGGAATAACACCACAAGTCTGCTGATAACATTTATCTCATATTAGCCCTGTTCATTCGAACAGGGCTTTTTGTTAACCATCGCTTGATATTTAGCATTTTGGCCCCATATCCATTTTAACAATCAACAATTGCATTCACCCTAATGAGCCGTTGATGTATTAGGAAGAGGATTTACCGTGACTACTATCGTATCCGTTCGCCGCAATAATCAAGTCGTCATCGCTGGTGATGGCCAAGTGTCTCTAGGCAATACCGTGATGAAAGGCAATGCCCGTAAAGTGCGCCGCCTATACCACAATAAAGTACTAGCAGGTTTTGCTGGCGGTACTGCCGATGCATTTACTCTTTTTGAGCGCTTTGAAGCTAAGCTCGAAATGCATCAAGGCCATTTATTAAAGTCTGCTGTCGAATTAGCCAAAGATTGGCGCACCGACAAAATGCTACGTAAACTCGAAGCTATGCTAGTGGTAGCCGATGCTCAAGAATCACTCATTATTACCGGTAACGGTGATGTGGTACAACCTGAGTACGATCTTATTGCTATCGGTTCTGGTGGCAACTATGCCCATGCATCGGCCTTAGCACTACTGCAAAATACCGAGTTAAGTGCAGAAGATATTGCAGAGAAATCACTGACAATTGCAGGTGACATTTGTGTATTCACCAACCAATTCAAAACTATCGAAAAGTTAGACTACTAATTCGAGCGTTAATAAAGGAACAGTTATGTCTGAAATGACTCCACGTGAAATTGTTCACGAACTAGATGCACACATTATTGGCCAACAAAATGCCAAACGCTCGGTAGCCGTTGCACTGCGAAATCGCTGGCGCCGCATGCAGCTTGAGCCTGCATTGCGCCATGAAGTCACGCCAAAGAATATTTTAATGATCGGCCCAACCGGTGTGGGTAAAACAGAAATTGCCCGTCGTTTAGCCAAATTGGCTAACGCGCCGTTCATCAAAGTTGAAGCAACAAAATTTACTGAAGTCGGTTATGTCGGTAAAGAAGTGGAACAAATCATCCGTGATTTGACCGATTCTGCCGTTAAAATGACTCGCGAACAGCAAATGAAAAAATGCCGTTATCGTGCCGAAGAGCTTGCCGAAGAACGCATTTTAGATGCGTTATTGCCTAAGCCGAAAGATGACTGGGATACCGACAAAAAAGATGACTCGAGCACCCGTCAGGTTTTCCGTAAAAAGCTGCGTGAAGGCTTATTAGACGACAAAGAAATTGAAATCGACATAGCGGCACCTCAAGTAGGTGTTGAGATTATGGCGCCTCCAGGCATGGAAGAAATGACCAACCAGTTACAAGGGTTATTTCAAAATCTTGGTCAAAGCACCTCTAAGCGCAAAAAGCTTAAAATTAAAGATGCTTACAAGCAGCTCGTTGAAGATGAAGCCGCTAAGCTGGTCAATCAAGAAGACTTGAAAGAGCAAGCGATAGAACTCGTTGAGCAAAATGGCATTGTGTTTTTAGACGAAATCGACAAAATTTGTAAACGCGGCGAAAGCTCAGGCCCCGACGTGTCTCGCGAAGGTGTGCAACGTGACTTACTGCCATTAGTTGAAGGTTGTACTGTGTCGACTAAGCACGGCATGGTCAAAACCGACCATATTTTGTTTATCGCCTCTGGTGCATTCCAGATGTCTAAACCCTCTGATCTCATTCCAGAGCTTCAGGGCCGTTTACCGATTCGAGTTGAGTTAGATGCCCTAACTGCCGCCGATTTTAAACGTATTTTAACCGAGCCATTTGCGTCACTTACTGAGCAAAGTATTGCCCTCATGAACACTGAAGGTGTCACCATAGAGTTTACTGAGTCAGGTATTGAACGTATTGCTGAAGCCGCATGGCAAGTGAACGAGCGTACTGAAAATATTGGTGCTCGCCGTTTACATACTGTGATGGAAAAGCTGATGGAAGATATCTCCTATGATGCTTCTGAAAAATCAGGTTCCACCTTTGTGATTGACGCTGACTATGTCAATGACCACCTTGATACCTTGGTACAAGATGAAGACTTAAGTCGCTTCATTTTATAATCATTATTTGAATCAAGCGTCCTCCCATTTGATTATGACAGATGGGAGGCTCGTGACCTTTTCTATATGAATAAACATCACGAATGCACGTTTCAACAATAGGATTAACAGCAAAGTCGCGTATGATGATAATCTGCGATTTAGTGTTAATCCTTTTTTATAGGTATTCCCATGACTCAATCAACGCCGACTGTCACTGGCATTAAACTTAAGCGCCAATCTAAGTTACTCGAAGTGACGTTCGATAACGGCCAAACCTACAATATCAGCTGTGAAATGTTACGGGTATTCTCGCCGTCTGCAGAAGTGCAGCGTCATGGTAATCCAATATTGGTTACCCATAAGAAAGCCGTTAATATCAAAGCGCTCGAACCGGTTGGTCATTATGCGGTTAAAATCATCTTTGATGATGGCCACGATACCGGCTTATATTCTTGGCAGGTACTGCATAACTTATGCAGTAATCAAACTGAGCTATGGCAGCAATATCTTGCCAGATTGCGGGCAGAGAATGGCTCACGAGAACCACTGATTTCTATGAATATTAAGTATTCATAGACTTTGTTTTACAATGGCCTACGGCCACACCAGCTTTTTCAAACTTCGTTTGAATTAACATCGCAAGGTTCCACCCTGCACTTTTTAAGATATGACCTGCGGCCACTAACGTCGTGGCGCTTCGCCCATACCGGAGCAACATCACAAGGTTTCAAATTGGGTGATAACACATCCCAAGTTATCGATGTGTGCGAGTGACGTTTAGCGCAAACACTTCTGCAACACCTTGCAATGTACATCCTTGATAATGTTTACCCGAAAACAAACGAACCCTTACCTTTTTGGTATTGGAAAGCTTGTTTTAATTCATACCATGACTGTTATCAATTGCCTGCCGCAGGCCTTAGTGCAAGCACTTCTGTGACACGTCGCACTTTTTATATACAAAAAAATCCCTGTACACTCGGCCATGACGTCCATGTCATGGACGGTCACAGCCGCGCTTACACCCGATATTCCATCTCTTCGATTTAACCTCATAGGTAATAAAATCCGCTTTATTTAGGTGAATTGAATCACCACACTCAAATCGTCACCACCGAGATATGTCATCGGAGATCCAGCTTTAGTTTTGGCCCTTAAATGTCGTTTCCCACAATTCCAAACCGAAGAAATAAAAACTACAGGTGCAGATAAGTCAGCGACTAATATCCATTTATCTTTGGTATTGGAAAACTTGCTGTAGTTCATACCATGACTGTTATCAATTGCCTGCCGCAGGCCTTAGTGCAAGGACTTCTGTGACACGTTACAAGTACATCCCTGTAAACTCGGCCATGACGTCCATGTCATGGACGGTCACAGCCGCGCTTACACCCGATATTCCATCTCTTCGATTTAACCTCATAGGGGATAAAAATCATCTCGTCCGAGTTAATAATTAAACCTTCAAACCGTCATCCCCGAGATCTTTTATCGGGGATCCAGCCTTTTGCTTTTGCTTTTGCTTTTGCTTTTTAGCCATCGTCACAAATAGAGGTAAATCGAAGAGATAAAAATTACAGGTGCAGATGAGTCAGCGAGTATCCAAAACATGGATGTTTTGGTTAAGCCCACATGGAAGTGCTTGCGGCGTCTCGCTGGATTATCTGCACTATAGCCTGCGGCAGGCAATTAGTTAGATTGAAGTTGTTGGACTGATATTGGGTTATAAAACCACTAAAATAAAACGTTAGACCATTTTAAACTGGTGTCACCTCGTAATGAATGTCACAGTTATTAATAAGCTGGTTTTGATGAAAAGCAAAACCTTAGGATAGCAAACTGAATTGATACAAATAAACAATTCAAGTAACAAGGAGTAATATTGGATACTTTTACGTTCGACGAGCTGTCTCTAAATTTTGGTTTACCTGATGACTTCTTTTTAAAATTAAAAGAGGAAGATGATTGGTCTTTTATCATAAAACTACATGCACTTTTCGAGGGAGTTTCTAGCCATTTACTGAGTTACCATTTTCAAGACTCTAGACTAGAGAATACTTTGTCACAACTTGAAATGAGTGGGAAGTCTACTGGAAAACTAGCATTTCTAACCTCACTTGAGCTTATCAATAAGGACCACAAAAAGTTTATCCTAAAACTATCAGAAATTAGAAACTCACTAGTACATGATGTTAGAAATACAACATTTAGCCTATCTGGAATGTATTCAAGCCTGGATAAGAATCAACGAAAACAGCTGGCAAAAACTTTCAGTCCCTATGAGACTTTCATTAGAGCTTTTCCGTATGATCCCAAAAGTAAAGTAGGGTATACAGAACCTGAACAGAAGCTCGTAACGTTAGAGAAGCTTTATTCTAGAGCTGAAGCCGATTTTAAATTTCATATTTGGATTGGTGCGCACAGCGTGTTAACTAGTTTGTTAAATATGTATAGCTATAGCGATTATATGAATTCTTTAAAGAATAACTCTGATGAGTAATTTCATAAATAAAAAATGCCAGCATTTCTGCTGGCATTTTTGATCAATTGTTAACTAGTATAAGCTTAAACTGCGGCTTGGAAAATCACGCTGTCGGCTTTCTTAGTGTAAGAATCGATTTGGTCGAAGTTCAAGTAACGGTAAGTATCAGCTGCTGTTGCATCTAATTCTTTGGCGTATTCTTGATACTCTTCAACTGAAGGTAAACGACCCAGTAGCGCTGCTACTGCGGCTAATTCAGCTGATGCTAAGTAAACGTTTGCGCCAGTACCTAAACGGTTAGGGAAGTTACGTGTAGACGTTGATACTACAGTCGCACCTTCTGCAACACGTGCTTGGTTACCCATACATAGAGAACAACCAGGGATCTCGATGCGAGCACCAACACGACCGAAGATTGAGTAGTAACCTTCTTCCGTTAATTGATCGCGGTCCATCTTAGTCGGTGGTGCAATCCATAAACGAGTTGGTAGCGTGGTAGCAAACTTTTCTAACATCTTACCGGTAGCACGGAAGTGACCGATGTTAGTCATACAAGAACCCACAAACACTTCGTCAATCTTAGTTTGTGCAACGCTTGATAATAATACTGCATCATCAGGATCGTTTGGTGCACAAAGGATTGGCTCTTTGATGTCGTTTAGGTTGATTTCGATAATTTCAGCATATTCTGCATCTTTATCTGCTTCCATCAACTGTGGGTTAGCAATCCATTCTTGCATCGCAGTAATACGACGCTCAATCGTACGACGATCGCCATAACCTTCTGCAATCATCCACTTTAACATCACGATGTTAGAGGTCAGATATTCAATGATTGGCTCTTTGTCTAGCTTAATGCTACAACCTGCAGCTGAACGCTCAGCAGATGCATCAGATAATTCGAATGCTTGTTCAACTTTAAGTTTTTCAAGACCTTCAATTTCTAATACGCGGCCAGAGAAAGCATTAATTTTGCCTTTCTTCTCAACCGTTAGCAGACCCATTTCAATTGCTTTTAGTGGGATAGCATGAACTAAATCACGTAAGGTAATACCAGGTTGCATTTCGCCTTTAAAGCGCACTAGCACTGATTCAGGCATATCAAGAGGCATAACACCTGTTGCTGCAGCAAATGCTACTAGACCAGAACCTGCTGGGAACGAAATACCAATCGGGAAACGAGTATGTGAATCACCACCAGTACCTACGGTATCGGGTAACAACATACGGTTTAACCAAGAGTGAATAACCCCGTCACCTGGACGTAAAGCAACACCACCACGGTTCATAATGAAATCTGGTAGTGTATGGTGAGTAGTAACATCAACTGGCTTTGGATAGGCTGCAGTGTGACAGAATGACTGCATGGTTAAATCAGCACTAAAGCCTAAACATGCTAAGTCTTTTAACTCATCACGTGTCATAGGGCCGGTAGTGTCTTGTGAACCGACTGAGGTCATCTTAGGTTCGCAGTATTGGCCAGGACGAACGCCTGATACGCCACATGCTTTACCAACCATTTTCTGAGCTAAAGTATAGCCATTGTTAGAAGCGGCGATGTCTTGTGGACGAACAAACACTTTTGATGCTTCAAGTCCTAAGGTTTCACGCGCACGGTCAGTAAGGCCACGACCAATGATCAACGGAATACGACCACCAGCACGAACTTCATCTAACAATACTTCGGTTTTAAGCTCAAATGTAGAGATAACTTCATCAGTGCCGTGACGCTTAACTACA
The DNA here is from genome assembly GCF_014163775.1 of Shewanella sp. SR43-8. Lineage (NCBI taxonomy): Bacteria > Pseudomonadati > Pseudomonadota > Gammaproteobacteria > Alteromonadales > Shewanellaceae > Shewanella > Shewanella sp. SR43-8. The sequence goes on from NZ_JACJDX010000013.1 coordinate 113,404, forward strand.
CCTTCATAAGGGTAGATATCGATCACATCACCAGTATCCATTTGATCAACGTTTAGTTCGATCGGTAATGCACCCGCATCTTCCATTGTGTTGAAGAAAATTGGCGCAATTTTGTTACCTAAACAGAAGCCACCAGCACGCTTGTTAGGCACATAAGGAATATCATCACCCATAAACCATAACACTGAGTTAGTGGCAGATTTACGTGAAGAACCCGTACCAACCACATCACCAACGTAAACTAAAGGATGACCTTTACCTTTTAACGCTTCGATTTCTTTGATTGGACCCACTACACCTGATTGATCAGGCACAATACCGTCACGGGCATTTTTTAGCATTGCTAATGCGTGTAGTGGAATATCTGGACGAGACCATGCATCTGGCGCAGGAGACAAATCATCAGTGTTGGTTTCACCAGACACTTTAAACACTGTTAAGGTAACTTTGTCAGCCATTTTTGGACGGTTTAAGAACCAATCTGCATTAGCCCAAGCCTCAACAACCTGCTTAGCAAAATCATTACCCGCTTGCATTTTTTCAACAACATCGTGGTATGAATCAAACATCAACAATGTATTTGAAAGTGCGGTAACCGATAGAGGTGCTAATGCTGCATTATCTAGTTGGTCAATTAACGGCTCAATGTTGTAACCGCCTTGCATGGTGCCAAGCAGTTTAACAGCGTGTTCTGCGCTTAAAATAGGAGATGACACAGTGCCTTTAGCGACTGCATCAAGGAAAGCGGCTTTAACATAAGCGGCTTCATCTACTCCTGGTGGAATACGATTTTCGAGCAAGTCGAGGACGAATGCCTCTTCACCTGCTGGAGGTGTTTCAATTAACTTAACCAGTTCAGCCACTTGTTGTGCATCTAATGGCTTAGGGACTACACCCTCTGCAGCACGTTCTGCGACGTGTTTACGATATGCTTCTAGCACGGCAACATTCCTCTTTGTTTGACGCCTAACGGCGAAACTCAGCGTCATTATGATTACGCTGATAATTCCACTGGTTCGGGCTTGAAATCCGACCACCAGTATACTACAGCTTTATAAAAGTATGAATCAGCTCACACTACCAGAGGTATGAAATCAATGCGATTTATCAACCTAAAAATCAATTTAAACCCAAGTTCAATAAATTAAAATTAGACAATAGTTTGAAACAGCTAAAAAAATATTTAAATACATTAGCTTATGCGGTACCCGCTGATTAAACTATATACAAAAAGATATCTTGTTTTTTGAATGAAATATTTTTTAAAAAGTCTATTTTGATTGCGCCATAACAGCATCAAAGCAATAATTAGCGCTTAAGGTTATGCTGTTTATGGAGTCTGAATTGTGTCTACCCAAATAAAAGCCGTTATTTTTGATATGGATGGAATTTTAATTGATTCCGAACCCGCTTGGCAGTTAGCTGAGCAAACTGTGCTGAATAGTTTTGGGCTTAACCTCAGCCTTGAAGACGTGGAGCAAACCACAGGCTTGCGTATTGATCATGTTGTTAGCTATTGGCACCAACGTTTTCCATGGCCAAATTACGACAATACAGCGACGGCGAATACCATAGTTAATGAAGTAGTAAGCCAAATAAACGCACATGGTCAACCCATGTTAGGTGTGATTGAGTCGCTAGAGGCGTGCAAACGTTTAGGGCTTAAAATAGGTTTAGCCACCTCTTCATCGTCATTAATTATCAAAGCAGTGCTGCATAAACTCGCCATAAGTCATTATTTTGATGCTATAGAATCTGCTGAAAATTTAGACTATGGTAAGCCTCATCCCGAGGTATATTTGAATTGTGCTAAAGGCTTGGACATAGCACCAAGCCAATGTATTGCGATTGAAGATTCATTTAATGGCTTAATTGCTGCCCGTGCTGCCAGCATGCAAACGGTGGCAATTCCTGCGCCTCACACCGCGACACAAACCAAATGGGTTATTGCGCATCATCAATTGGCGCACGCAGGATTATTACCCGCATTGCTTAACAAGGTCGCTGCGCTGCTAGAGCGGACTGCGTCCTGCTAGGTTATAGGTCGCTGCGCTACTAGGGACACTGCTAAGATTTAATAGCATCTGCAGTGTCCTAGCTTCTAGGCTGTAAGCTTGTATAGCCTCTAGCCTCTAACCTCTAACCTCTAAGTTTTTGGCTTAGATTGAATAATAACTGCCTAAAAGTTTTTGCCGACAAATAAATAAAATGCAGACTGGCCGCTGTCATTAAATCCAAAACCTAATGCCGCGGGTCCCCAATCGGTATCGGTACCTAAATATAAACTACTACCGAAAATCAAATCACCTAAATCGACATCATCACGATTAAACCATGCATTACCAGCTTCAAGGCTAGTGCCTAAGTACAAAGGCAAATCGGTGATCAGCACATCGCGGCCAAGATCGTACTGGTAAATCACAGCACCAAAGACTTTATGGGCGCCGACCAAGGTATCTTTGCGGAAACCAGATAAGTTTAAGAAACCTCCTAAATCGGCAACATGCAAAGTAAAGTCGCCATCATTCTGGGTGGTTGCCAATTCCATTTTACCCACAATGGCATGATTACCGAGCTTTAATGCGCCTTTCCAATCGGCCTCAAATTGCCAGGCTAAATCATCGCTGTCAGTATTACTGACATTGCTTAAGCCTTTATATGACTCATCTCTTAAATAGCTGGTAAAAGTCAGTCTATTGCCTTCTGTTGGGAAACTAATGCTGTTGAGATTATCGTAGGCAACCTTAAAATAGCCGCCGGTTGAATGAAAATTAATTGAATCAACCAAGCCAAATTCACTGGTAACACGGCCATCTTCGGCGATAACACCAAATTCCATAATGCCATCAGAATTAAAGTTATAACCAATACCCAATACAATTTGCGCGACTTTATTCTCGAGTTGAAAATAACGGATATCTTGATCGTACAGATCCCAGTTTTTCATTTCATATTGAAATCTCGCTAAGCTGTAAAATGTTTGATCACGATCTAAGGGTTGATAAAACTCAGTCGCCACGCGCTTTTTAAAGCCAAGTTCTAATTCGTTACGCCACTCACCACCATTTTCAGTTAAGTCAGTCATGGTATACGCCAAACTTAAGGTAATCGCCGAATCTAAGGTGAAATCATCTTCCCAATTAAATCCCGCTTGAAAATAGTTTGGTCCCCATGATTTGGCCTTAGTGGTAATGGTCAGTATTCGCCCTTGATCAACATCTTCAAACTCAGCATCAACACGCTCAAATTTATTCAATGAGTACACCCGATTTAGAGCAGAATCGAGTTCCTCTTTACTCAGAATAATACCTTCAGTGATCCCTAAACGCTCACGCAGTAATTTCTCACTGACTTTTGATTGATTATCAAAAGCAATTTTATAAATGGGTTTTTTAAGCGGGTCGTTCCACAGTAAACTTTGTTGTAATTTACTTGCTTGATAGGCTAAGTAATCTTGTTCACTAATGCCAAGAGGTTGTAACTTCACTAATTCTAACTTAGCGGCATCTTCACCTAATTTTAGTGCCAATGGCATAATTGAAAAATCAGTGGTACTTAAATTATCAATGGCAGGACGAATTAAGATATCGCTCGATGTCAGCAAGGTTTTTTGCCGTGCAGTGCTAGCTTGAGTCAACATAGTTGATAGCTGCTCTAATACAGCAATGGTGCTGTCTAAGTTTTCTTGCTTAGTTAATGGCGAACCGATATCAACAGCTATGATGATGTCTGCGCCCATGGCTTTGACCACATCAATCGGCATATTATTGGCAATGCCACCATCAACTAATAAGCGGCCATTAATCAATGCTGGTTGCAATGCACCTGGTACCGTTGCCGATGCTTGCATTGCTTGCACAACACTGCCGCTAGATAACACCACGGCTTCACTAGTGGCTAAATCCGTCGCCACTGCTCGATAGGGAATAGCAAGTTCATCAAAATCACCAAACTGCTCAACTAAACCCGTCGAGTGGCGCAATAATTGCGACATACTTTGGCCACGTAACAAACCACTAGGAGAAGTTAAACTGTTATTGTTATAGCCCACTGTGAGTGGAATATTAAACTGATCACGTTGCTGTTTATCACGGTAGCTTAATTTATCGCGCGGAATAGTGTCTGAGTAGCCTTTAGACCATTCTCCACTGAGCATAATTTTTTCAATTTGGTCGGCGTTATAGCCTAATGCATACATGCCAGCAACATAGGCACCAATACTGGTACCTGCAATGTAATCAACAGGAATATGATATTTTTCAAGTACTTTCAACACACCAATATGTGCAGCGCCCTTGGCTCCGCCACCACTGAGCACTAAACCAATGGTGGGCCTTTCTTTAGACGCTTTTTTTGCTGCATAGGCAGGTTGCACCGCCAGGCAAAGGCACATACTGCTAGCCAAAAACCATATTAATAAGTTAAGGCGTAAGGTTGATTGCATAAATCATTCCGAAAGTAAGTAAAAACAACGCATTCTAACAACATTTAACCAATAGCCATACAAATGGATAGCCGCTATAGAATGATAGTGGTATCACAGAGAACCCATTAGTGTTCAATGCTGATTTGTCGCTTAATATTTTGTTCAAGATCAGCTTTGGGCATCGGCTTGGCAAAATAATAGCCCTGAATAATATGGCAGCCTCGTTGGACAACTTGTGCAAGTTGCTCAGCGGTTTCAACACCTTCAGCAATGACTTCAAGCGAGAGATTTCGTGCTAATTCAATCACACTGCTTACAATAGCTTGGTCAGCTTGATGGGTGTCAATATGGATTAAAAATGAGCGATCAATTTTCAGAATATTGACTTGGAATGAACGCAAATACGCGAGCGAAGAATAACCGGTGCCAAAATCATCGATCGCAACATCAATGCCTAACTGCTTTAACGCGAGTAAATGTTGGCTGGCAATATCGACTTCTTTCATCAATACACCTTCAGTAATTTCTACCGACAAATATTTTGCAGGCATGCCAGTTTTATGTAATGTCGCAGTTAAAAAGTCGATAAAGTCTGGCTGCCTAAAATGCATTGCCGACACGTTAACCGACACTTTTATTTTACTTTGGTACTGCTGATGCCAGCTCGCACCGTCGAGACAAGCTTGAGTGAGCACCCAGCGATCAATTTCCACGATGAGGCCACAAGATTCGGCTATCCCAATAAACACATCAGGCCGGATCATGCCATCTTTTGGGTGTTTCCAACGGATCAAGGCTTCAACGCCGACAATACTATTATGCTTATTCACATCAATCTGCGGCTGATAATACAGCTCAAACTCATTGCAAAGTATCGCTTGATGTAAATCAGCTTCTAAGCGTAGATGGTATAAGGCTTCAGCATTTCGCTCCGCGGAATAATATTGAAAATTACCTCGTCCCTCTTCTTTAGCGTGATACATGGCTAAATCAGCATTTTTAATCAAGGTTTCGGGGGTTTGGTCATCATCAGACCACATACTGATGCCTATACTAGTCGAAATGAAAAATTCCCGACCGTATAATTTAAATGGCATTTCTATTTGTTGTAACAGTTGTTTGGCTATGTGGTTGATGGTATCGACGTCTTTGGCATCACGCAGCAAAATAACAAATTCATCGCCACCAAAACGACACAACAAATGTTCTTCAGACAAGCAAGACTGTAACCGACTTGCGGCTTCAACCAATAAGGCATCACCCATACTGTGGCCATAAGAGTCATTCACATGTTTAAATCTGTCCAAATCTAAAAATAACAGTGCTAAGTTTTCATGATGCTGCTTTGCTGTTTCTATGACTTGTCCCAGACGGCGAGAAAACATCGCCCGATTCGCTAAGCCAGTTAACATGTCATTGTTGGCTAAACGGCGCAGATGGAGTTCATTATGTTTGCGCTCAGTGATATCTGAAAATACCACCACATAATGTAATGCTGAGCCGCTCACGTTGAACATAGTTGAGATATTTATCCATACCGGACATCGGCTACCATCGTTACAATTAAACTCGCACTCTCCAGTCCAAAAGCCCTCCTTGTCAAACACATCATCCATGTCGAAAGGTTCTAGCGTCTCAAACACTAATTTGGCAAACGGTTTTCCGACTAAATCGCTCTTTTGAGCTGCAAGAATTAAATTGGCCGCAGCATTGCTAATTTTGATGTGCTTATCGCTATCTAAGATCAGCATACCCTCTGAGGTATTTTCAAACGCTTGAGCTAATAAATTGACCTCACTTTCAAGCGCTCTTTGCTGGGTAATATCGGTATACATACCAGCAATATGTATTAACTTTCCACCACTGTGATCGACATCAGTGGCACGACCTTTAATTCGCAGCCAATGCCATTGCTGATCATATTGATTGTGATAGCGATACTCGATGTCAATCACGTCTGTTGCACATGTGATCAACTCATTCCAGGCTTTGGAAATCTGCTCAATATCATCTTGATGAATGGGAATGTCTTCTAGCTTTATGTCGATATGAGGCTCAGGTCCCAGAACACCACCGCGATTGTCTAATGAAAACATTCGAGTATGCTCATGCCATTGCCATAAATCTGAATCGCTACCTTTTAGAGCCTGGCGTAAGCGATCATCACTTTGCAGTAATGCAGTATTCATTTGTTTAAAGCGGCTAACCTGTCGCTGCCTAAAGATCAATAGGGCCAATCCAGTTAGCAATATGATCAGTATTAATGCACCTTTAAATTGTTGTGATCGTCACCTAAACTGCTTTACCGTAAATCGATATTGAAATGGCTCATTCGTCCACACACCATTTTTTTTATACAAGAGTTCAAGCACATATTCCCCAGCACTTAAACCGGTAATATTAATTTGTGACTGCCCTTCCAGTAACACATAATTTCCCGCATCGGAGCCATTCTCAACCAAACGATATTGGATGGTCATGGGTTTATCATCAAGGTAATCCAGTATGGCTATTTGGAAGCTAATTAGGCTCGCACCTGGTTCAACTTGCGATAACTGGCTTGGAATAAGATAAACCGCTGTTTTATCATCATAAAATATAGATACAGATTCAAGTATCGCTTTATCATTGACCGTTCGTGGCGCTAACTTATCAAGATCGATGAGCATAGCGCCATCTGGGGTACCGATAAAAAACCCTTTAGCAGGATCATAAAATTTTGCCGACTCATTAAATTCATCGGAAATAAAACCGTCTTTATGACTAAACGAACTGACTTTACCTGTCGTCTTATTTATCTTGATAATGGCACTGGCACAGCCAACAATATGATCGGTTGCAGTATCCTGTAAAAAGTAAACTACTTTACAATCTATTTTCCACTGTTGATCCAGTGAGATTATCTTATTAGTTTGCGTATTGTATTGATAAATACCTTGTTGGGATGAACCAAACCAGAGCACACTTGGCGCCACTTGCATAACACTGGTAATCGTTGGAAGAATAGTAAAATTGGCAAATAGATTTAATTTAGAAACATATTCACCCTCAGTGGTTAAATAGCCAAAATGTTTATTTCCAGCTAACCATAGACGATGTTCAGTATCTCTTAATAGGGCACTATAGCGAGCATTAGTCAGTGACTGCTGACCGTCATTGAGCTCTTGTAGCGTCAGATCATCTTTACCATCTTGCCAATAATACAAGCCTTTCGTAGTCGCAAACCAAATGACATCACTAAACAATTTATCACGATAAATATTAATGATTACGCGATCAACCAGCGACGTTTTGCCACCACTCCAATCAGCAAAGCGAGAACTAATATTAGTTAATTTATTGACCACATATAAGCCGCTGGTCGTCGCTAAAACAAGGTGCTGCTCATCTAGGGAACTAATTTTATAAATACTGTCATTAAGTTCAAAACCCTTAGGGATGAGCATAATTGATGTTTGGTCATGGGTATTCACTACTGACAAACCACCATCAGTACCTAACCAGACAGTGTCACCCTCACTGTATATCGACCACACCATTTCATTATCAAGCTGATAAGGCGGCTTTTTAGAATAATCATCAATTAAAAAACTAGGCTTACCGGCAATGACCGCAAGCCCATCTCCAGAGCCACCAATCCATAACAAACCATCGGAATCGACTGCCATATCATGGATGTAATCAATATTTGCACGTTGCTTAAGTTCGTCACGGTATATAATTAACTTATTGTTTTCTTGACTCCAAAAAATCAATCCTGCTCGACTTGAAATCCATAAATCACCGTTAAGATCTTGCTCCATTTGCTCAACATAATAAGGGATCTCTGCTACAGCCTGTACTGTAAGCGCATCAATATTAAGCTTAAAGACTCCTTTTGATGTCAACATCCATACTCGTTGTTGTTTATCTTGAAACAACTTATTAATGGTGCCATTTTTATCAGACCATGGAAATTGCCCAATGAAAGTCCCATCGGCATGATGAAGCTGTACCTCATGATTAGTCGAAAACAAATAATTAGTATTATGTAACTCAAGCGCATTTCGCCAAGGCAAATTGCGATCTAATGTATGGCTTGGGGATAAGGAAAGCTGCTGAGTGATGTCATCAAAATAATAAACCTGCCCTGAAAAGGCCAATATGAGTAAGCGCCCATCAAGCTGACGCTGAGTGGCCGCTACGTGAATACTGTTATTGATATTGGTTGCATCATTATCTTCAGGTCTAAGGATCAAACTAAAGTGATTATCTAAAATACTGTATAAATATAACGAGGAATTGGTGCCAACCAGTAAATGATCTTGACCAGAGTTAACCACAGTAGAAATGAACTCGTCATCCAGAACTGAATCAAAACCGACTTTATCGATGCGTCTAACTTTACTGTTACTCACCCGGTACAGACCTTGCTGAGTCGCCAGCCAAACAAATCCATAATGGTCAAAGCTAATATCTTGAATCGTGGCATTAGCTAAACCATCTTGCGCATTAAAGACTCGCTGAACAATATCTGCGGCATTCACAGGCGCAGCGGCTAACGAACACAGAATCAGACTAACAGCCCCAAAAATTACCGCTCTGATCATAAATTAAGCCTATACCTCAAAAAGATAATATTGATACTCATCGTTATAGCGTCCCCTAAACCGATACAAACTGATATTCTTGTTTAGTCACGCTGTAGATAAAAGAAACAGTATAACTTTCTACATTGAGAGGAAATAATGACATGTACATCTATGCATTATTTTTAACACATTTTGACAACGCTTTATAAACAATATTACTTTTTTATAATTATATGTTTAAAAAAAGTAATATGCTCCGCTAATGCTAGCTTAAAAAATCAAATTACAGGTAAAAAAAAGCACCCCTAAAGAGGAGTGCCTTATGCTGTTCAGTATCAGTTTAGATTACTTCTTTTTCTTAACCGCTTTAGGGTTAGGTAAGTCAGTAATTGAACCTTCATACATTTCAGCTGCTAAGCCTACAGACTCATGCAATGTTGGATGAGCATGAATCGTTAATGCGATATCTTCAGCATCACAACCCATTTCAATTGCTAGGCCAATTTCACCTAATAATTCACCGCCGTTAGATCCAACAATAGCACCACCGATCACGCGATGAGTCTCTTTGTCGAAAATTAGCTTAGTCATACCTTCACTGCAATCTGAAGCGATTGCACGGCCACTTGCAGCCCAAGGGAAAGTCGCAGTTTCGTAAGCAATACCTTGCTCTTTCGCTTCTTTCTCAGTTAGACCGACCCATGCTACTTCAGGATTAGTATAAGCAATTGATGGGATCACTTTAGGGTCGAAGTAGTGCTTCATGCCCGAAATGACTTCCGCAGCAACATGACCTTCATGCACACCTTTATGAGCCAACATAGGTTGACCAACGATATCGCCGATAGCATAAATATGCGGTACGTTAGTACGTAACTGCTTATCAACGTTAATAAAGCCACGTTCATCAACATTCACACCTGCTTTTTCAGCAGCTAAAGACTTACCATTAGGTGAACGACCAATTGCGACTAAAACAGCATCGTAACGTACAGGTTCTGTCGGCGCATTCTTGCCTTCCATTGTCACGTAGATACCATCATCTTTCGCGTCAACTGCGGTCACTTTAGTTTCAAGAATAAGGTTAAACTTCTTCTTAATTTGCTTAGTGAAAACGCGAACTACGTCTTTATCTGCAGCAGGAATAACTTGATCGAACATTTCAACCACGTCAATTTCGCTGCCTAAAGATGAATACACAGTACCCATTTCTAGACCAATAATACCACCACCCATAACAAGCAACTTACCAGGCACTTCTTTCAGTTCAAGTGCGTCAGTTGAGTCCCAAATACGTGGGTCTTCATGTGGAATAAACGGTAATTTAATTGGACGTGAACCCGCTGCAATAATGGCTTGTTCAAACTGAACAACAGTCACAGTACCATCTTCAGCAGTCACTTCTAAGCTGTTAGGGCCGGTAAATTTACCGAAACCATTAACCACATCAACTTTACGCATTTTAGACATTCCGCCTAAACCGCCTGTTAATTGGCTAATGACTTTATTTTTAAAGCTACGTAATTTGTCTAAATCAATCTTTGGCTCACCAAAAACCACACCATGGTCAGCAACAATTTTGGCTTCTTCAATGACTTTTGCTACGTGCAATAGTGCTTTTGAAGGAATACAACCAACGTTTAGACACACACCACCAAGGGTACTGAAACGCTCAACAATTATGGTGTCTAAGCCTAAGTCAGCAGCACGAAACGCCGCAGAATAACCTGCTGGGCCTGCTCCTAGTACGACTACTTGAGTTTTGATTTCGTTACTCATGATTTCCTCTAATCTTGTTCATTCCGTGTGAAAGACGGATCGGCCCAAATGTCGATGTCGCCAGCTTGAAACTTACGTTTCACGTCCAATTTCCTTTCAATTGCGAACTAAAAAATTGGGATGGGCGCATTTTATACTCAAATCAATTTGTTTGAAACCGATCACAATAAAAAGGTCGCTCATATGAGCGACCTTTATGCTTATAAAATCAATGTACGAATGTCTGAAAGTATCGCAGACAAGGTGACACTAAAGCGTGCAGCCATAGCACCATCAATAACACGATGGTCGTATGAAAGCGATAAAGGCAACATTAATTTAGGTTCAAACTCTTTTCCATTCCACTTTGGTTTAATTTCAGATTTTGATACACCTAAAATGGCCACGTCTGGGTAGTTAACAATCGGCGTAAATGCCGTACCGCCAATGCCACCTAAACTTGAAATGGTAAAACAGCTACCTTGCATATCAGCAGACTTCAACTTGCCGTCACGCGCACGGATAGAAATGTCGGTTAGTTCGCGCGACAATTCAACAATGCCTTTCTTATCAACATCACGAACCACAGGAACCATTAAGCCGTTCGGAGTATCAACGGCAACACCAATGTGGAAGTATTTCTTCTGAATAAGTGACTCACCATCACTGCTTAAGCTTGAGTTAAACACTGGGAACTCTGCTAATGCTTTGGCAACCGCTTTCATCATGAATACTAATGGCGTGATCTTGTAATCAGCTTTTTTCTTCGCAGCAAGGTCATTCTGTTGCTTACGGAATGCTTCCATCTCAGTGATATCAGCTTCATCAAACTGAGTAACATGTGGAATCGTAACCCAATTGCGATGTAAGTTAGGACCAGAGATTTTCTGGATACGGCTTAGTGGTATTTCTTCCACTTCACCAAACTTACTGAAATCAACCTTAGGCGCAGCAATCACGTTTAAGCCACCAGCACCACCCGAAACAGATGTTGATGCTGTAGCTTTAGGGCGTGACAACTCGTATTTCACAAACGCTTGCACATCTTCTTTCAAAATACGCGCTTTACGACCAGTACCAGACACCTTAGTTAAATCAACACCAAACTCACGCGCTAAGCGACGTACCGCAGGTGAAGCATGCACAACCCCCGTTGATGCTGTCACGCTGGCACTCGGATGATGTGGCACAGGTGGAGTTGATGGGCGGCTTGCAGCCATGGGTGCTGGCGCTGATGCGGCAGGTACAGACTCAGCAGGAGCTGGAGCTGCTTGTGCTGCTGGCGCAGAGCTAGTCGTTTCAATAGTGGCAATTAAGCTACCTTGAGATACTTTATCGCCCACTTTAACGGTTAACGACACTAATTTACCGGCAAAAGGTGCAGGCACTTCCATGGTCGCTTTATCTGTTTCAAGGGTAATTAAGCCTTGATCAGCAGTGATGTCATCACCCACAGACACTAGCACTTCAATAATATCTACATCACTAGCATCGCCAATGTCAGGAACATGAATTTCTTGTACCTTAGTTGTCGTAGCAGAAGTTGCCGCTTGTGCTGGAGCCGCTTGCTCAACTGGTGCAGCAGCTTGTGGTGCCGGCGCTGAAGGTGCGGCTGCAGGAGCAGAACCAGCAACTTCTAACATAATCACCAATGAACCTTCAGACACTTTGTCGCCAACGGCCACTTTAATCCCTTTAACTACACCCGCTTTTGGCGAAGGTACGTCCATGGTGGCTTTATCAGTTTCTAAGGTAATCAACCCAGTATCAACATCAATGCTATCGCCAACAGCAACTAATACTTCGATAACAGACACATCTGTGTCGCCACCAATATCAGGTACGTTAACTTCAATCACTTCTGCACTGCCAGTACTTGACGCAGCAACTGGCGTCACTGGTGCAGGTGCTGCAGCTTGAGCCACCGGCGCTTCAGCTTTTGGCGCTGGCGCAGCGGCTTCTTCTTTAGCAGGCGCAGCATCGGCTGCGCTCATCATCGCGATTAACGTGCCTTCAGACACGGTATCACCGACAGCAATTTTTAACTCTGCCAAGGTACCAGCAAAAGGTGCTGGAATGTCCATGGTTGCCTTATCGCTTTCAACTGTAATGATTGATGCTTCTTTTTCAAGAAAATCACCCACTGCGGCACAAATTTCAATAACCTGCACTGCATCAGTATCGATATTAGGAACCAAAACTTCCTTTAAATCAGCCATTTTGTATCCCCTTACGCGAACTGTGGATTGATCTTGTCAGCATCAATGCCATATTCAGCGATGGCTTTAGTCAGCACATCAACAGGCATTTCATTACGCTCAACAAGTGACTTCAGCGCCGCAATAACGATGAACTTAGCATCAACTTCAAAGTGGTGACGTAAGTTTGCACGGCTGTCGCTGCGACCAAAACCATCAGTACCCAGTACTTTATAATCAGTTGGTACAAAAGCACGTAATTGCTCGCCGTAAATCTTCATGTAATCGGTAGCAGCAATGGCTGGTGCATCTGCAGATAATATTTGGCTAATGTACGCTTGCTTAGGTTTTGCTGTTGGGTGAAGCATATTCCAACGTTCAACCGTTTGGCCGTCGCGCGTTAGCTCGTTAAAGCTCGTCACACTGAACACGTCAGCACTAACACCAAAGTCTTTCGCAAGGGCTTTAGCCGCTTTACGAACTTCTTCTAAAATGGTGCCACAACCCATTAGCTGTACTTTACCTTTACCACTACCGGCAACAGACTCCAGCTTATAAATACCTTTAACAATACCTTCTTCGGCACCGGCTGGCATTTCTGGCTGAACATAGTTTTCGTTCATTGTGGTTAGGTAATAAAAGATATCTTCTTGATTTTCGCCATACATACGACGAATACCATCTTGTACTACCACGGCAATTTCATAACCGTAAGTTGGATCGTAAGAAATACAGTTTGGAATAGTGTTCGCCAATACATGACTGTGACCATCTTGATGCTGTAAACCTTCACCATTCAAGGTTGTACGGCCAGAAGTACCACCAACTAAGAAACCACGGGCGCGCATGTCGCCAGCAGCCCATGCCATGTCACCAATACGTTGGAAACCAAACATAGAGTAGTAGATGTAGAACGGAATCGTTGGCATGTCGTTTACTGAGTAGCTGGTTGCAGCTGATACCCAAGATGACATGGCGCCTAATTCGTTAATCCCTTCTTGCAATACTTGACCGGTTTTATCTTCACGATAGTAAGCAACTTGGTCAGAATCTTGTGGAATATATTTTTGGCCTTCGTGAGCATAAATACCCACTTGACGGAATAAACCTTCCATACCGAAAGTACGTGCTTCATCAGGAATAATTGGCACAATACGTTTGCCAATGCCTTTGTCTTTTAACAAGGCGGTTAATACCCGAACAAATGCCATTGTTGACGAGATTTCACGGCCGTTTGAGCCTTTTAAAATCGAATCAAAAATTTTCAGTGAAGGGACTTCTAACTCTTCAGTGAATTTTTCACGACGTTGCGGTAAATAACCTAACAATGCTTCACGACGACTCTTCAAGTATTTTACTTCTTCAGAGTCTGGACCTGGATGATAGAAAGGCAGATCTTCTAACTGGTCATCTGGGATCGGAATATTGAAACGATCACGGAAATAACGGATAGATTCAGCGCCCATTTTCTTCACGTTGTGAGCGATGTTTTTACCTTCACCAGCATCACCTAAACCATAACCTTTAACGGTTTTAGCTAAGATAACCGTTGGACGGCCTTTGGTTTTCTGTGCATGTTCAAGCGCAGCGTAAACTTTAACCGGATCATGACCACCACGGTTTAAGCGCCAAATGTCATCATCTGACATGTTAGCAACCATTTCGGCAGTTTCAGGGTACTTGCCAAAGAAATGCTCACGGGTGTACGCGCCACCTTTAGCTTTACAGTTCTGGTATTCACCGTCTACGGTTTCTTCCATTAACTGTAATAACTTACCACTGGTATCACGGGCCAATAATGGATCCCAATAACGTCCCCAAATCACTTTAACCACTTCCCAGCCTGCGCCGCGGAATTCGCCTTCAAGTTCTTGGATAATCTTACCGTTGCCACGAACAGGACCATCAAGACGCTGTAAGTTACAGTTAACGATGAAGACTAAGTTATCTAATTCTTCACGCGCTGCTAAACCGATAGCACCTAATGCTTCTGGCTCATCACACTCACCGTCACCTAAGAAACAGTAAACAGTTTGCTTAGAACAATCTTTTAAACCACGGTCAGTCAAGTACTTCAAATAACGCGCTTGGTAAATCGCTTGAATAGGACCTAGACCCATAGATACCGTCGGGAACTGCCAGTAAGTCGGCATTAACTTAGGATGCGGGTACGAAGAAAGGCCTTTGCCATCGACTTCTTGACGGAAGTTAGCCATTTGCTCTTCAGTAATACGGCCTTCAAGGAAAGAACGCGCATAAATACCAGGTGCGATATGACCTTGGAAATACACCAAGTCACCACCATCTTGCTCATTAGGAGCACGGAAAAAATGGTTAAAACACACATCGTAAATTGTCGCGCTAGACGCGAAACTTGAAATATGGCCACCAAGCTCTAAATCTTTTTTAGAACCACGTAACACCATTGCCAAGGCATTCCAACGGATAATCGCCCGAATACGGCGTTCCATTTCTTGGTTACCTGGCATGTTTGGCTCTTGGCCTGCAGGAATAGTGTTTAAGTAAGCAGTGGTCGCATTGTAAGGTAAGTGAGTACCGTTACGACGCGCTTTGTCGATTAATTTTTCAAGTAAAAAGTGTGCACGTTCAGGCCCTTCTTGCTCTAACACAGCTTGCAGAGCATCAACCCACTCTTGGGTTTCTGATGGGTCTAAATCTTGAAGCATATCTTCAGACATCTCGCAGTCCTTCTCTATATACGGATTATATTTCGGCTTTAGTTGCTGCTTGTTGACACAACAACTCAGTTAAACGCCGCTCTTTAAACGGCGCAAACTACGTTGCAACCGACTGTCTTCTTTTCTTACTGACAACATGACTTCTTCGATATAGCTTAAGTGCTCATTCGAAGCTTCACGTGCAGCGTCTGGGTCCCGGCGTACAATCGCAGCCAGTAACGCGCGTCTGTGATCATTTGCCATGGTGGAAGCTTCTTCGCGTCGGCTTAAAAGTTCCAGATTTTGTGCAACATTTTTATGCAGCACAGGGGTTAAACTTAATACTAAATGCAGCATAGCAACATTGTGCGATGCCTCAGCGACCGCACGATAAAAACGCACAATGGCATCGGCCTGCGCTTCTACTTCCGTTGCGGTTTCAACTTCGTTAATACGGTTTTTAATGTTTTGCATATCCGCATCTGTGCCACGCAAGGCAGCAAAATACGCCATCATGCCTTCAGTAGCGTGACGGAATTCGAGTAAGTCATACTGACTTTCAGAATCGTTATGCATTAACTCAACGATAGGATCGGCAAGACTTTGCCACAGTTGTTCTTTAACATAGGTGCCACCGCCTTGACGACGCATGAGCAACCCTTTAGCTTCTAATTTTTGAATCGCTTCACGTAGAGAAGGACGAGACACTTCAAATTGCACCGCGAGTTCGCGTTCAGGAGGTAGCTTCTGACCCGGCTGTATACTGCCTTCTAGGATCATCCGCTCTAATTGCTCCATGATCACATCAGAAATTTTTGGCTGGTTAATCTTAATATAAGCCATCTGGCGCCCTGCTCCCTAAACAAGCAATTGTCAATTGGTCTTACCAATTAATATGAGAGAGCGCACTTTATCAAATCATACAAGCCATGTCTAGTTATCAGCATATCGACAAAGAACACAGGTTTGTTTAAAACGCTCAAGCCCAGAGGATAACGTAAATTTATCCTCAAGGGGTCAGACCATTTATCCGAAAGTCCTAGAAACTCGAGCGCTACGCTGCTAGATGCAATAAAATCTCAGCAGCGAAGCGACCCTAGCAGGACGCAGTCCGCCCTAGAAGCGTAGCGCCCTAGAGTCTAACTAACCAACCCAAAAATGGTTAATACCGAAACCATGGTTAATAACAATACAAAATTACGCTTACTTAATGCCAGCAATGCCAATGTAGATTGCACACTCAAGGGTGCATTACCCGCTTCAGGTAAAGACTCCGCGGCCACAGCCGTATACGTGACAATGGTTTTAGCATCCGTTTTAACACTTAAGCCATATTGTCGCCAAGCACTTAACCCTTCACTAAACTGGCCACTTAATACATAACCAAAACTAAATACCCGACTTGGTAACCAATCAAATAACATCTGCAAATCATCAATCAAGGGCATTTCAAGCTTATTTTTACTGTTGTACTCACTATAAAAACGCACGCTACAATATAATATTGCACCAACTGGGCCTAAAAATATCAAGTACAAGGCAACGGCGCCGTAATAACGGTAATTAATCCACGCCACCGTTTGGCCCACTTTACGGCCTAAATCCTGTTCATCGACCACATCCAAGCACTCGGTAGAGTCCAACTCGCTAGCGTAACGGTAACAAGCTTGAACATCACCGCGACATGCCGCTTGAATATACTGTTTAAATACAATACGTAATGTTTGGTGACTAAAACAAATAATCGATATTAGCACCCAAAATAATAAGCTCAATAAATCAAATAAAATGCCATCAAGAAGAACACTTATCAAAAAGACTGATACAGCCGGCAACACCAGCGCCACCGCTACGCCAAATTCCGATTTAAGCGATTGGCTGTCCCAAAACTGTTTTTGGTAACGCATCATCACAGTATCGAACTGCCAACTGCTTGGCAAAAGCTTCAAACGCTCTACAAGAATTGCCACTAATAATGAAAATAATGCCATGAATATCCTTTTAATTTATTGCGTTGTTGCTGTCATCATTAGAAGCGCTGCTTTCGTAGGAAAGGTGATAGCGGTTCCCCAACAACGACTCTCTCATAAACTAGTCTACAAGCTTAGGCCTCAATTACCTGCGATGGCCTGCTTATATCGAGGCCAATCAAAACTGAAACCGGGATCGGTTTTGCGTCCAGGAGCAATATCGCAATGGCCAACAATATTATTTACGTTAAGCATAGGATACTGCGCCATTAACTCCAATGTTAACAGTATTAATTGCTGGTATTGTTGGTCGGTATAGCCACTGCTGTCTGTACCTTCTAGCTCAATACCCAAGGCAAAATCGTTACACCCCTTGCGGCCATTATGCTCCGACACGCCAGCATGCCATGCTCTGTCATCACAACTCACATACTGCACCACCTCACCATCGCGGCGAATTAAAAAATGCGCCGACACTTGCAAGCCAGCCAATGCTGTAAAGCTTTCATCGGCATTAATATCCAGGCAACCTTGAAATAGCCCATCAATATGCCCTAAACCAAAACAGCCTGCTGGTAAGCTAATATTGTGGATCACTAATAAGCTCACCTCATTATCTGGCCGAGCATTAAAATGCGGCGAAATACATTTTCTCGCGCTAGCTAACCAACCTTGTTCTAATAAGCCTTTTGGCATATCACCCCTTAAACATAAAGATATCAGCAGTTCCAATGTAAATTTAACTGTATTAAACAGCAATACCAAGGCTGAAAATTGCCAGCTTCATAGTGTCAGTATATAGCCAAGTTATGGTAATCTTTAACAAATGCTTTCTGTAACAAACACTCCGCCCAATGCGGATACTGTTTAGCCTTATCACGATCTTTAGCAAGGACTTTGCTTATGTTAGAAAACGATATCCGTCATGCGGTGCAAACCGCACTTGATGAAGACTTAGGTCACACAGCCCACAATACCGTTCATGACATGCTTAATGCAGATATTACCGCACAACTTATTCCAGCAGATAAACACGTTTCCGGCGCGTTAATCACCCGTGAAGATGGTGTCTTTTGCGGCAAAGCATGGGCAGAACAAGTCTTCAATCAATTGGGCAGTGAAGTGGTACTGCATTGGCATGTTGATGACGGTGATTTAATTGTCGCCAATCAATTGCTATGTGAACTCTCAGGACCAGCACGCGCTATTTTAACTGGCGAACGTACGGCAATGAACTTCATTCAAACCTTGTCAGGTGTCGCTAGCTTAACTAAGTTGTACGTGAATAAGCTTGTGGGTACCCACACTCAATTACTCGATACCCGCAAAACCATTCCCGGCCTGCGCACAGCCCAAAAATACGCAGTAACCTGCGGCGGCGGCAAAAACCATCGTATTGGTTTGTTCGATGCATTCTTAATTAAAGAAAACCACATTATGGCTTGTGGTGGCATCTCACAAGCTATTACCGCAGCACGTGCGTTAGACGGCACTAAACCGGTAGAAGTAGAAGTTGAATCTCTTGAGGAGCTCACCCAAGCACTTGATGGCGGAGCTGATATCATTATGCTCGACAATTTTGACGTCACCATGATGGTTGACGCTGTCAGCATGAATAATCGCTATAAAGACCAAGGCAATGGCGCTAAATTAGAAGTCTCTGGCAATGTCACCTTAGACACCCTAGCCACTTTCGCCCAAACAGGAGTCGATTATATTTCGGTCGGCGCACTAACTAAACATGTAAAAGCGTTAGATTTGTCTTTGCGATTAAAGGCTTAACCCTTATATCTTCTAGGTTCTAGAGCGGACTGCGTCCTGCTAGGTCGCTGCGCTTCTAGGGACAGCTTTGCTGCTAAGATTTTATAGCATCTAACAGCGCAGCGTTCTAGAATCTAGGCTTTTAGCTCAGAGATAAACCTGTCACATCCGCCAACAAACAACGCCAACAAAACAACATTGTTGCATTTTTGTCAAAAAAATACTGCTCGACTTTATATGTCAAAAATAAATTATCGTATTATGTACGGGAAATGTGAAATTAGAGCATTTTTAGACATTTATTTTTTATTAATACGCTAATACTATTCCATTTTGTAACGGTTTATACTAACGTTCATTGTAGGCGAGTTGGCCTTTCGGCCATGCACGATAATCATTAGATTGCAAAACACGTTACATTGTTGGTAAGTTGTTAACATTTACGTATTTGCTCTGTGTTTATCGCTCAGCCGAAATGCCATTAAGTAAACAATCTGCTAACATTGTTTGCAGTTAACAAGGTTATTATCTATACATAGTGTTTTGTGCCATTGGGCATTACACAGTATCAATAGAGTTAACCCTCAGTAACGCAAGCAATATTGGCTCTATAAAAATCGTGGTCAACTAGTATCTAATATCTAGCACCACACAATTATGCTTTACGGTTTTAGGCAAATGGACTGCCAACTACTATTCTTAGTTTCTATATTTAAGCATTTAACTTAAATACTAAACTAAGTAGCAGTTATCGAGGACTGATACTACCCTAGCCTATTTTACGGAGAGAAAATGAAAAGTATCAATCAAATCAGAAGCGCTAAGGGTTTCACTCTTATCGAATTAATGATCGTAGTCGCGATCATCGGTATCCTTGCTGCAATTGCATTGCCTGCTTATCAGGATTATACAAAACGCGCACATGTTACCGAAGGTTTAGGATTAGCTTCATCGGCTAAAGCTGCTGTAACAGAATATTACTCATCTCAAGCAGCATTCCCCGCGAACAATGCTGCTGCAGGCCTAGCAGCGGCAACAGCTATATCAGGTAATGCGGTTACAAGTGTGACCGTTGCGGGTCAAAATATAACTGTTTTATTCAATACTAAAGTCGATACAGGTAAAACTATAATTCTTAATGCCGCAGCTCCAACAGCTACTACTAATACAATTGTTTGGACATGTACTGGTGGTACTTTAGACGATAAATATAGACCAGCAAACTGTCGTTAATTAATTTAGTTAAAAAAGGTAGCGTATAGCTACCTTTTTTATATTAGTTTTTTACTTTACTATGCAGTAATAATTACATACCTATAGCGTTAATCAGGTAACCATATATGTCATCTACAGCACTTCATTTAGGTCTATCGACATTATTTATCCGTAAGAGACTTCTAAGTGAAGAGCAAATTTCGGCCTCAATTGCTGATTCTCGTAAACATAAACAATCCTTAGTCTCTACCCTAATTATTTCTAAGCTTATTTCTGCTCGTGAGATAGCTGAGTTATGTTATGAAGAATATGGCACTCCACTGCTTGATTTAAATGAATTCGATCTATCCAGCATCGCCGATGAGTTATTGAATAAAAAACTCATCGAAAAGCATAAATGCTTACCATTATTTAAACGCGGAAATCGTCTCTATATAGCCACTTCAGATCCAACTAATATTGCAGCATTAGAAGATTTCCAATTCAGCCTTGGCTTGCATGCAGAAGCAATTTTAGTTGAAGATGACAAACTACTTAAAGCCTTAGAAAAGATAATCGAGGATGATATATCAGGCCTTGATTTAGCTGGTGCTGATGAAGAAGCACTAGCTAATATGGAGGTAGCTGATACAGAAAAACGTGATGAACCAAGCGGTGATAGCAGTGACGATGCGCCAATTGTTATCTATATTAATAAAATTCTTACTGATGCCATCCGTAAAGGTGCTTCCGACTTACATTTTGAGCCTTATGAAAAACGCTACCGCATTCGTTTTCGTATCGACGGTATCTTGCATGAAGTCTCTGAGCCACCAGTCAATCTCTCCAACCGAATTTCCGCTCGCTTAAAAGTCATGTCTAAACTGGATATTGCTGAGCGTCGTGTGCCGCAAGATGGCCGCATTAAAATGAAACTATCGCGCACCAAGTCGATAGATTTTCGTGTCAGCAGCTTGCCCACCATCTGGGGTGAGAAAATAGTGATGCGTATTTTGGATTCATCTTCCGCCCAGCTGGGTATTGAAAAACTCGGTTATGAAGATGATCAACGCTTATTATACGAAGAAATGCTTGCCAAACCTCAAGGGATGATTTTAGTCACCGGCCCGACAGGTTCGGGGAAAACAGTCTCCTTATATACCGGTCTCAACATTCTTAATACTGAAGAGCGTAATATTTCTACCGCGGAAGATCCTGTCGAAATTAACTTGGAAGGTGTAAACCAGGTTCACATCAATTTAAAGGCTGGCTTAACCTTTGCTTCAGCGTTACGCTCATTCTTACGTCAAGATCCTGATGTGGTGATGGTCGGTGAAATTCGCGACTTAGAAACTGCTGAAATAGCTATTAAAGCTGCGCAAACCGGTCACTTAGTGTTATCCACTCTGCATACCAATTCGGCAGCAGAAACCTTAACCCGTTTAATTAATATGGGCGTACCAGGTTATAACATTGCCAGCTCTGTTAATTTAATTATTGCACAACGGCTTGCCAGACGTCTGTGTCCGGCATGTAAACACGAAGAGATAATTCCAGTTGTTGAAATGCAACGCTTAGGTTTTACTGAAGCCAATATCACTAAAGGCTTTACTGTGTTTAAACCGATCGGTTGTGAGCTCTGCTCTGGTGGTTATAAAGGTCGAGTGGGCATTTATGAAGTAATGAAAATGAGCGATGAAATTGCGCGAGTTATTATGGAAGGCGGTAACTCACTTCAAATAGCCACCTTAGCCAAACAGCAAGGCATGCGCGATTTACGCCAATCAGGGTTACTAAAGGTCATCCATGGCGTCACTAGTATTGCCGAAATTAACCGTGTAACCAGCTTTTAATTCATCTATAGTTTAATTAGTTACAGTGGTTAAACTATTTAATTGATTATGCTCTATTAATAATAATCGGTTAACGTGGTGCAACGGAAAAATAAAAGGACTGGCTACATGGCCACAGCGACAGCAAAAAAAAAGCCAAAAGCAAAAAAAATAACCAAACACCAACCTAAAGTATTTACTTACCAATGGAAAGGTACCAATCGTGATGGCCAAAGAACTTCAGGTGAGCTAAAAGGCTCGACTATAGCTGAAATCCGCAGTGTATTAAAAACCCAGGGTGTCTCCCCAAAAGGTGTACGTAAAAAATCTCCACCTTTATGGAAAAGTGAAAAAAGTATCACCGCGATGGACATTGCGATGATCACTCGCCAAATAGCCACTATGCTTGCTGCAGGTGTTCCCTTAGTAACCACTTTAGAGCTACTTGGGCGCGGTCATGAAAAAGCCAAAGTGCGTGAATTATTAGGTACTATCTTATCTGATGTTCAATCCGGTATCCCCCTCTCTGATGCATTAAGACCTCATCGCCGCTATTTTGATGATTTATACGTCGACTTAGTTGCAGCCGGTGAGCACTCAGGCTCCTTGGATGCTGTATTTGATCGTATTGCAACCTATCGCGAAAAAGCCGAGCAACTAAAGTCTAAAATTAAAAAAGCCATGTTTTATCCGGCTGCGGTCGTTGTTGTTGCCATATTGGTAACATCACTATTATTGTTATTTGTAGTACCGCAATTTGAAGATATTTTTAACGGTTTTGGTGCTGAACTACCGGCATTTACCCAACTCATTATTGGCATATCTCGCTGGCTGCAAGCTTCATGGTATTTCTTTATTATTGCCATTGTTGTTGCGATCTGGCTTTTTAAACGAGCCCATCGTACCTCCCAAAGTTTTCGCGATCGAATCGATCAAATGGTGCTTAAAATCCCTGTTATTGGTGACATATTGCACAAAGCGGCGATGTCACGTTTTGCCCGCACTTTATCAACAACCTTTGCGGCAGGTGTTCCATTAATTGATGGCTTAGAATCAGCAGCTGGTGCGTCAGGTAATTATGTTTATCGTAAAGCATTACTCAAAGTCCGCCAAGAAGTAATGGCGGGTATGCAGATGAATGTTGCTATGCGCACTACGGGGTTATTTCCAGATATGCTCATCCAGATGGTGATGATTGGTGAGGAGTCCGGCGGATTAGACGAAATGCTCAATAAAGTGGCCAACATTTATGAGATGCAGGTTGATGATGCCGTAGATGGTTTATCAAGCCTTATTGAGCCCATTATGATGGTGGTCATTGGTACACTAGTCGGCGGTTTGATCGTTGGCATGTATTTACCGATTTTCCAAATGGGTAATATTGTCGGTTAGTATTAAGTAACCCTCAAAATAAAAAGAATAACATGACTGAATTCGTATCAACATTTGTTACAACAATGGCCCAGTATCCATTGGCGTTCATTGCAATTAGCTTTATTTTTGCTGCTACTATTGGCAGCTTTCTCAACGTCGTTACCCACCGTTTACCAGTGATGATGAAACGTGAATGGCAAAGCGAGTGTAACTTTTACCTCAATGAATATCATCCTGATATTGTCGAACAGGTCGGTAATGACCGTTTAAACAAACCCATTGATGCTTTTCCTGCAAAATACAACCTTGCGGTACCCGGTTCTGCCTGCCCAAAATGCAAAGCCAATATAAAGCCTTGGCATAATCTGCCAGTATTGGGTTGGTTAATGCTTGGTGGAAAATGTGCCGATTGCAAAACTCGTATTTCAAGCCGCTATCCCATTATCGAATTACTCACTGGGTTATTAGTCGCAGTATTAGCATGGCACTTTGGCCCAACATGGCAATTTGTTTATGCCAGCATTCTCACATTTGTGTTAGTGGCATTAACTGGCATCGATTTAGATGAAATGCTATTACCCGATCAGCTCACATTACCGATACTGTGGTTAGGATTAATCATTAACCTTAAAGGGATTTATACTAGCCCGGAAGATGCCATTATCGGTGCTGCGGCAGGCTATTTAAGCTTGTGGTCAGTATTTTGGTTATTTAAGCTGGTAACAGGCAAAGAGGGCATGGGCTATGGCGACTTTAAGCTATTAGCCGTATTTGGTGCTTGGTTAGGCTGGCAAATGCTGCCACTGATTATTTTATTGTCCTCACTTGTGGGTGCTGTAGTCGGTATTAGTATGATTATCACTAAGCAAATCAACAAAGGCAATCCAATCCCCTTTGGCCCTTATATTGCTGCTGCCGGCTGGATAGCGTTAGTATGGGGACATGACATTCTCAATTGGTATCTTAGTACGTTATGATGGCAAAAAAGTATATTGTCGGCTTAACAGGCGGCATTGCCAGCGGTAAAACAACTGTGGCCAATCTATTCGCACAATATGGCATAGACTTAGTTGATGCTGATGTTATAGCTAGAGAGGTTGTCTCAATCGGTTCGGATGGGCTAAATGCAATAAAGCAGCACTTTGGCCAGGGAATATTATTAGCGGATAACAGCTTAGATAGAGCGACTCTACGAGCACAAGTGTTTAATAATCCTGAGCAACGTTTGTGGCTTAACAATTTACTTCATCCAATGATCCGTCAAAAGATGCTCGACCAAGTGCAAGCATCGACTTCGGCATATGTAATAATGGTAGTACCCTTGCTATTTGAGAATCATTTAGATAGTTTAGTTGATACTACTTTGGTCGTAGATATTGCACCGGAGTTACAGGTTTCAAGGACGATGCAACGTGATGGTGTCAGTAAAGAACAAGTTGAGCATATTCTCGCGAGTCAAATGACCCGGGAACAGCGACTCGCTCTGGCTGATAATATTATTGATAATCAAGGAGAACATGAGCAGTTGCGCAGTCAAGTATTTCGTCTGCATCAACAATACCTACAACAGGCAACCGATTTAGAAACTAACGTCAATGACTGATTTAATTTATGAACAACCATTAAATGAAAAAATACGCAGTTATTTACGTATAGAAAACCTTGCCCTACAGTTGCAGCAGCATGCTGAACAAGATCATCAATATCAGTGTTTTAATCCTTTATTTTCGCTTGCTGAGCTAACTGAACGTTGCGATTATCGTACCGACATCTTAAAAGATATCGAAAAACAAATTCAATTAATTTCACAATGGCGTACTCATTCGAATGTTGATAACGATCAAGTAGATAAACTCACTGATAGGCTTATCGCGTTAAAGTCACCTTTGCAAACCCAAGAAAGAATTGGTTGTAGCCTCAAACGAGATAAATTTCTTACCTCTTTGCGTCAGCGTTTTAATATGACTGGAGCATACTGTAATTTTGATTTCCCTCAACTGCACTTTTGGCTAGGTAAAGACTGGCAATATCGACAACGAGACATAAACAACTGGCTTGCAGAATACCAACCCTTACTAGCGCCTATCATGTTGCTTTTAGAACTGATTAGAGCCACTGAAGATTTTAGATTATCTCAAGCTCCGGTAGGGTTTTATCAAGGTAATTCATCACAGCCGTTATCCTTAATCCGCGTAAAGATAAACTCAGACCAAAATTGCTATCCAACCGTCAGTGGTAATCGAAATCGTTATGCTATTCATTTTGTCGATTTTGATTTACACCGCCATACCTGTGAAACTATTGATTTCTCACTAGCAACCTGCAGTTAAACCCTTTAACATTCCAAATAAGACTAACAACCAAGAATCATTATGCCGTTAACAGTAGTAAACTGCCCAATTTGCAAAGCCAAAGTTGAATGGAAAGACGAATCGCTATTTAAGCCTTTTTGTAGTGAACGTTGTAAACTTATCGATCTTGGTGATTGGGCAAGTGAAAAACATGCAATCCCGATCAAGAACAGTATCGACCCAGATATGCTTGATGACATTGGTTTTGATGAAGGTGACTTCTTTAAACAATAAGTTCAAATAATAAGGAGTCGAAACATGCAAAAGAGAATTCATGTTGCTGTTGGTGTCATCATTAATCAAGATAGGCAGATTTTACTTGCTAAAAGGCTTGGACACCTTCACCAAGGCGGAAAATGGGAATTCCCAGGCGGTAAGGTAGAAACAAATGAAACGGTTACTGAAGCGTTAATTAGGGAACTAAAAGAGGAAGTTAATCTTGATGTCTCTCATTCAACTCCCTTCATGGACATCATTCATGATTATCCAGATAAACATGTCAGACTCGATATCCATTTAATTACTGAATTTTCAAACCAAGCTAAAGGTATGGAACAGCAGCAAATTGAATGGGTACCAATGCATAGCATTGCAGAATATGACTTCCCCGAAGCTAATAAGCCTATCGTAGAAAAAATATTAGCTGAACTCTGAAATCGATCCCGAACCTTCTATTTGAAAGCCTATTTCTAAAGAATAACACCCATTACTAATCAAGTAATGGGTTTAAAACTGTCTTACCAGCAACCAAAGTTCACACTTATTTTATCTACTAATGATCATCGCACTGGTAACGCCTACGAACTACACCTAGCATCGATGTTCTGATTGCTTAGGTTTCAAGGCACAAAACAAAAAGGCCACCCGATTAAGGTGGCCTTGCTGTGTTCTTTGGCCCCCTAGAACTGACCGACTCTCGCATGGGCATATCAACCACACTGGCCAATGGCTTAGGCCCAAGAACGGCTTTCAGACTCAAATTACAGACGTAAAAAAGCCCGCTACATAATAGCGGACTGTTTCACGACTCTTTCAAGTCAATTAGGCACCTGGAAAAGACCCACTCTGGCATGGGCATACTGGCCACACTGACTAATTGCTTAGGTTTAAGGCACAAAACAAAAAGGCCACTCTGTTAGAGTGGCCTTGCTGTAGTATTTAGCGCCTAGAAATGACCTACCCTCGCATGGGCATACTGGCCACACTGACTAATTGCTTAGATTTAAGGCACAAAACAAAAAGGCCACTCGGTTAGAGTGGCCTTGCTGTTTTATTTGGCGCCTGGAAATGACCTACTCTCGCATGGGGAGACCCCACACTACCATCGGCGATACTGTGTTTCACTTCTGAGTTCGGAATGGGATCAGGTGGTGCCACAGCT
>NZ_JACJDX010000014.1:0-118373 GCF_014163775.1 Shewanella sp. SR43-8
GGTTAATGCATTACAAAATATAGGTCAAATTTAGGAAGGCGCTAACGCGAAATGGGGCAGAAATTTGTTAACCCTAGCCGTTGCTCCGCAAAAAATTCAAAAATAATATAAATGCACAGTAATGACGTTTAAGCGTTATATGTAACGCTCTCATATAATGAGTTTTAATGCCAAAATTTGTGTGGAAACAAAATTCTCTAACTAACGAGTTCAAAACCATAACTTGGTTGTGTTACGTAATCATATAAAAACAACAATCTTATTGAGTTAATTGAAATCTAAAAGTCCCAGAGCTATTGTCTCTTGCTTGAATCGTCCAAAGTTATTGATAAGGTTTTTATATGAGGATGATAGATCATGTTCTTTTATCTCTGAAGCTAAGTCTTTGGTTTTAGTGTCATGTTCGTAACTGCAACTATTAGCAAATGTCTCCATTTCTAAGCTTGAGAGCTCAAGGTTTAGCCCTTTATTTGATGCTTGTGTCACCGGCGAGTCAAAAGAAATGGGCAAATCATTTAACTTTTTATCATATTCTTCGTTCTCTTTCATGTTTTCAAATTTGACGACATCAGCTTCGAACGGAATATCCTCTTTCACCCTGTATGCATATTCCAATAATTTGGGTTCTGCGGGCATATATAATATCGCTTGCTGATTTGTCGATTCCGTCAGTCTTAGAATTCGGCCCAATATTTGTCTGAAATGCATTTCGGTCTTAATGTTCGTCAGGTGACAACAAACCTGTAGACGTGGAATGTTAGTCCCTTCGCTTATCATTCCAACTGAAATAATCCACCTAGTTTGGGAGTGCCTAAAACGTTGAATGATGGTGCTAGAATTACTTTCTTTGTACGTAACTACAACAGCATCTTCTTTAAACCAAGATTTCATCAAAGAAGATATCATGTTTGCATGGCTAACAGACGATGCGACGATTAGCCCTGCTCCATCTGGGTTTACAAGCCTAATCTTCGATAGTTTTTTATGTGATGCAGTGATTATAAACTTGAGCACTGCCTCATTTTCAATGACCTGTTGGTACGAAACATTTGAGTTTGACAATAAATCGCTAAAGCTAGTAAATACCTGTGTGGCATTAGTATCGACAACCGAAATTTTCATATTATCCACAGCAACAATTTGAGGCACTCGACAAACTTTGTCACGAACAGCCTCAGCTAGACCATAGACATAATCACATGCGATTTGGCTGTCAGATTGAATATATTTTGACAGAACAATAGGTGCGGTGTCAGAGCGCCAAGGTGTGCCAGTTAGAGCTAAAGTAAATTTAGCTCTATCATGAATATTGAGTAAAATCTGCTCCCCCCACGAATTTGCATTTCCAAGGTTTGAGCCAGCACAGTGATGAATTTCATCGAAAATAACGAATATGCGGTTTGATTCGAATAGCTGCCAAAATTGGCCATCAAGAAACTGAAGACTCTGGTATGTTAACGACCGACCTTTTGCTCCCATAAGACCATCAAATCGTTCTCCTGCTTGTGTTTCTAAGCTTTCAGCGAAATCATGAGCAACAATTGATGAAGGAGAAAAGCATATGATTAAATCTATGAGCTTATTTTTTAAAAGGTAACTCGCTAACGCTGAAGCCATTAGAGTCTTCCCTGCACCTGGTGTAGCAAGCGTTAAAAAATGATTGTATCCATTAGAATAGTTGCTCAATGCTTGGTTAATACAGTGCTCTTGCCAAGGTCTAAGGTTCATGTTCTCTGCCTAATAATGTCTTCAATCGCTTTAATCTTGCCTAGCAGCTTCGTGTTGTTATCTCTTGCCATATGATATTTGGGTTGGATCTCGTCAACTAGTTCAGGCATATCTAAGTAAATATCTTTATAGGCCTCTGACTCTCCGATGCTTTGCAGTAACTCGGCTTTATAGCAAACCAACTTCTCTAATAATTTTTGATGATGACCATCTGTTTTAGTCGCCGCTATTGACTCGAAACTTATGGTTTTTACTTGAAGATTATTAGCATCGAAAAGATTTGTTTTACTAAAGCGAGTTTGGCCTTTAACTTTAGAGATACTCTTCTTCAACCACCCTTTTCTAACAAGCTTTAAGAGCTCGGAATAGATCATTCGCCTCACGTTGCTTGGATCAAGTTTGGGATCTTTTTTTAATGCTAGAAATGCAGACCTAACATCACTCGTAGTGAAATTGTCAAAATTTCCAGCTTCAATAACTTGAGCGACAACGGGATCTAACATTGCGACATGACCTAAAATAAACCCAATAATGGGTATTATAGGGCGTGGTGCTTTACACCTCAACATGAAAATCTAAACAATTTACCTGAAGGGAAAATAGGGTGAATGATTTAGTGACTGATTTTGGCAAAATGCTAAGATTAAAGCGTAAAAATGCAGGTTATTCTCAAGAAGACTTTGCTACATTGGCTGGTATTGAAAGAGGAAATTACGGGAAAATGGAACGTGGGCTTGTCAATGTCAAATTAGAAACGCTATATAAACTGGCAATCGCACTCGATTGCGAATTTGATGAAATTATGCCACCCAAGTGTAGTTACAAGGTGGAAGTAAATTAGAACGGAAGGTGTCAGCGATATTGCTTCATCTTCATGATGTAGGTCATGTTGTAGTGGCATATCCTGACTTACCTGAAACAAATAGAAAACGGGGGTTTTTCGTAAACTACTTTTAATTAACTAGAGAGATGATAAGCTTGCGAAGAAATTTAGATATTATGAATATATAATTTTTGAGACATTTATTGAAGGAAAGCGAACACTATTCAAAATTGAACACCTATTAGTTTAAATATTTTCTTCGGAGACTATCACATATGCCTCTCGATAACTGAAAATATAAATAGAGAATCTTGAAAATAAACCATGCTTATTTTTTATTTAGAGATTGTGCGATATCAACCTCAAATGCACATAATATTTTTTTTATTAGAAATATGCTCTCAGTCATTGTTGCTTCTTTATCTTCTAATTGTTGTTCAATATTCTGAACTTGTCGTTTTACTATTTTAACTGAATCTTTTAATTGAACCGCATTATACGTTTTACTGTATCCATTCAAATCAGCAAAGACTAAGTTAATATATCTATCAAGTGATTTTGGGTTTTTATGTCCTACCCATTGTTGCAACTGCATCTTAAAACGCTCTGTATGTAGTAAGAATTCTCGAAACTTATCTGCTGAAGTGATTTCCTTGTGCTGTAAAATAAGTTCTTTAAGCTTGTTTGTAATGAAGGCATGTCTGTATAAATGAGGGTGTAGCTCTCCCTCTATAGCTAAATCCTTCTTCCATATGTTCATATATTTTGTCAGTGTTGCACTTTGAAGCATATTCCCAGTAATCAACGATATGAATAAATAACCATGGTCATTAGCTTTACCTATGGTGCGCTTGATGACTTGATTACGCACCTTGTTAATATATTGTTGAATGTCTACTAGTAGTGCCCGTGTCACTGGAATACTTCTAGTGACATCATGCTCCGTCTGTTTTAAGGTCGTTAATGTTAAGTAAGCATTAGCCCCAGAATTAAGTGAATCTTCTATATTTTTTATCTTAATTAAGTGTATCTCGGTAATGCGAGCACCGAGTTGTTCTAAGCATTGGTACAAGGCTATGTCACGAAGTCGCTTTTCACGGTTTTTTTGAGTTTTAATGTAGTCCCAAACCTTGAGTGCGCTCTCTTCACTAACTGGAAATCTACTTTTAACGGCATCCTTAGTTGGAACACTGGCGTGACTAATAACCTCAACTTCTCTTTGGTGCTTAGAACCTTCGATTTGGATTTTATATTTTTTAATCTTGACTCGTAATATATTTTCTTTTCCTTCACCAATGAAGTTCTCAAGGTCATGGCAAGTCTGTACAAAACTTAAAAAATCGAGACATCTATGTGCAATCTGTATGACATGATTATTACTACGAGAGAGCTCACCGAACTTATCTCTTTCTGCTTGTAAGCTATTGACAAACAGCGTAAAAGACGAATCCGTAAGTTTGCTAAAATGCATTTTATTTTGACTACAAAAGCGCACTAAATGATGAATATGCATTGCGTAAGTTCTTAATGTTCCCCCCTTAACACGTCGAGACATAGCAGCTACTAGTTGCCTATGCATATACATATTCGCTTCAAAGCAAGGGACTCCATTATTGTAAGTAATAAAAGGGGTATTACTTGCATCAACCATTTTTAGCTTCTGATCGAGCGGAGAGTAGAAATCCCAACGCTCAAAAGTTTTTAAAAGAGTTACAGGCATTTCAAACTCCACCATTCTGCGTAAAACTGAGCTTAGCTTTAATCTTTTTGTTCATTTCTTGATATGTGATCCTTCTTTGCTCAAAACTATCACTCGAGTAAGCCATTTGCTTTAAGTCTCGGCGCAACTCACTAATCATGATTGATAATAAAAAGTGGCACTTGTGCATTGTGTCTAACTTCACCTCAAGTTCACCAACTTTATTTTTCAACCCAGCTCGAGTTGACTTGATTGCTTTATCGCCAATCGCAGCGGCATCTATTCCATCACGAGCTTTAATTCTCAACTCATCCAACTCTAAAAAACCTCTATCTAACAAAGACTCAGATGCGCTTTTTAGAGTGTTCAGCGAGCAAGGAGAAATATTTCTTTCAATATCACTGAATTTTGCTAAACCACTTTGTGACTTCAGAGCTATTAATAGTATTTCAATACCTATAAAATCTAAAGGAGAAGTAATTATTGAGAGTAATAATGCCTTGGTTTCTATGATTTTTTTTTGGTTTACCTCTAACGTTTTCATTGTTACACCTTAATCTAATTTTTTTACTCTAAGCGTTAATGAAAAGTCATTGATTTTATGGCCATCATGTTCAATAGTGAAAAACTCTGGTTCTAAGGATATAACTCCATCATCTAAAAGCTCAAGTATCTGAAATTCCATATTTTCTTGTAACTTAATTTGCTCAATATGTGGTTCAGTTTTGTAGCAATTAGAATCTTCATAATCAATAGCCGCATCTGTAATGGCTGAAAGTGAAATGTTTGCGCTGTGAACACCATAATGTTCCGCTATTACATCGGCTAACTGTTGTATATTATCAAGTTTGTTTTTTTGTATGGCATCGATAATGTAAGACGCTTTTACACCATTCAATACTGCCCCAGTTTCACTTTCAGTAATATAGTTGTAAAGATGTTGCATGTCTGTATGCCCAAGCATCCAACGTAGAGTGTCCAAACCATCAAAGCTTTTTGACCAAAAAAATACCATCGCAAAGAAACGACGGAGCTGGTGCTGTCTAATATAGTAACGACGTTGTTCACTATTCTCTAATGTCACAATTGGAGTCTCAAAATAATCACACGCTACATCTACATGTTTATAGTATGAGAGTTTAGTAATCTTATTCACAATAAACTCTTGGGTGTTGACATTATTAAATAAAGATAACTCAGACTTATTTAAAGCAGCTTTTGAGATTGCTTGATTAAATCTCTCTAACTTCCATATAATTTTAGCGACTGAACGAGGAATTGGCCGTCTAATTTTTGCGTTCATACCATGCTTTCCTCCGTTACCTGATTTTTTTAAATAAGAGATTAGGTCATAGTCAGTGTTTTCCCCAATGTCACTAAATGGGTTAATATTAGGATATAAATTCCCATGATCTTTTAGTTTAATCAATTCATCGATACGCTTTGCCATTACTGCACCTGTTAGAATCTGAATTGAACCCATAAGTACATCATATAGAGAAAAAAGACTTTCATTATTCCGCATCTTTATGAACATGCCGTCGTTATATGGTAGGGATAGTCTTTTAACTCCCTTTTTTATAAGCTTCATATCAACTAGCTTCATAGCATCCGAGATTACCCAGGCTCCCCGTTCAGAAGAAGATAGTTTGGGTCTAGATTTTTGGTTTTTTCCATAATAATTCTTATTGTTAGAATTTTTTGCGGAGCTTTTGGTTCTTCCGATAGTGAGAACTAAGAGCATTGAATTTAGGATCGAATCTTGATGTTCATAACAGAACTCAAAACAGCTCTCGATTAAATTAAAAACCAATTGAGGAGGTAATGTCGCATATCGCCCTTTTCTTCTTAGTTTTATATGCTTACTTACTCTTGAAAGTGTTATGTCATTCAATACTTGTGGAGGGAGTTGGCTTACATCATATCTTCCTTGAACAGTATTCAAGAGCATGAGTGCACCAAGAATGTTTCTCAGTGAAACTTCACTCATCATCTCTGACTCTTCTACACAAGGAATGGCTTTAAACTCTTTTACACCATCGATCTTTACAAGTTGTAATTCGTCGAAAGTTGCAATACCTTTATTGGCAACTGGAATAATTTTACCACCATATATTAAAGAATGAAGAACATGCGGATTTCCTTGTAAATGCTTACGTGTAAATAGGCCTAATTTCGTTGAATTAATCGTACTTTGGTAATAGCCATTTTTGTTTAACCAGCAACACACTTTCACTCTATCACAATCTGAAAAATTCAAAACTGACTCATCAGGAAGTAATGAACGAGAAAGATATGGATAATCTTTCGAAAACAATTTAGCCTCGTGGTCACTAACACAAGATACTTTTTCTATTAAAAACTTACGAACCTTATTAGTATAATCATATAGACCATTTAAGGTGCCGCTTTCACCGTATTTAATCATTAAATCCATAAAAAAGTCGCTGGATAAACCAGACAAGTGTTGCTCTGTAAGGTTACTAGCCTCACTATGAATGAGTATGCTATTAATAAGTGAAATAATTAATAATATCCCTATATTTACCGATATCCCTTTTTTAAATTTCCCTGCATTTTCACGTGGGTTATCAGTGGCAGTAATCCAATATTTAAATGCTCTAAGAAGCGGAGAATGACTTGAATGCGTAAGTTTTTTACCATCACTTAAAGTAACAGCGCTCCAATCAATAAATCTTTTATAAGAAGTACCATTATCTTTTATTTCGATATGCCACTGAGGCGCTATAAAGTCATTCAACAACCAATATGGCTTTCGTTCATCATAGTCGTAAATCCCAGTAACATTATTCGTCGCGATTCTTAAGGCTCTAAAATCATTATTCTCGATAGAAGCATTGTAGAGCTCTTTTAACTCGGCATTTGTAAGTTCTGAGAGAGTTTTAGATTTATTTACAATACATTCAATTAATTTTTCCGGCATAATAAATTCTCTTTAAATTGTTTTAAATTTAGTGGATTATTGACCGCTGAATCATAAAGAGAAATAGTTTCTATGGGGGGTCGTCTAAACTTCTCTCCATCTTGACTCAAACTAAAATGACTCAATATAAAAACTGCTGATTCATACCATTTTTGAACTATAGGTTTGAATAAATCTTCTTGAGTAGCATTATCAACTATATGTTGAATAGCCAAAAGAACTTGAAACAAAGGAGTGCTAAGTGTAAACACCAATTCATCTATTTTATTGGCATAACATTTATCTTTCTTATTGTAAATATTAGACCTATCCGACTCAAGATGTTTAGGTATATCTCCTAACTTATGGTTTTTTAAAAAACACTCTAATGACACTTCATTAAAATCTAGTGCGTCAAACAAATAAGGTGAATCCTTTAACGCTTGAAAAATAATTGAGTTTTGAAATTGACGAACCCATCGTTTATGAAAGTAATTCATTAGAGGCTCTGGCAGATAAATTTTTATAAGATCCGAACGTACTTTGTTATGCCCCAAAGCCTCAGAAACATCATTAATAGATTGTGTTTCGAGGTAAATTTGTAATGCTCTCGCTTTTCGAATACTACGAAGAGTAACAATCGATGATAATTTTTTTGCATCCGATTTACTTAAAATTAATTGCTGATCCTCATTATATGAATCGACATAAAATATTTGACTAGATTTGCTTGATATTACTAATAGTTTACCTACGTCTTTTGACCTGCTTGCGACTTGCAGATTTGCAGTTAACATGACAAAGCGCCAATCATTACCACCGTTTCTCTTTAATGACTCTCTTGCAAATCGGGTGTGTTCGATGAGTACATCAACAATAGACTTAGAATAATCTGTCAAAATTACTTCTTGCTGAGCATTTGTTGCACCTTTTCTATGTTTAAAGCTAACAGCTATCCAATTCTCCCCAACTTGTTTCAATCCAACTAGGTTTCCGTTTCTGTCGTACAACTCCCACTCTTGAAGCCAACTAGGTGTAATTTTTGGATGTTTAAGGATTATGAGTAAAGCTAAACATAATAAGGATTGAGGAGTCGGTAGGCACAATTCCTTTAGTAAAATCAATCCTTGAGCATCGAAACCCAAGTACTTCGTAGTCCTAGCACCCACACCAAAACCATAATGATAAAAAGTAGCTACGCTGTTGTCTAAATGATTAATACCTACTGGTATCACATTTTCTCTTGTTACATTACTTGGATGTGGTTTTATTTTTCCAGTTTCTCGAAAATTTTTATTTCGTTGTAATCGATACTTTATATCATCAAAAACTTTTTTACATATAATTCGGATATGCTCTAGATCTCGTTCTAACCGTTTTTTTATTAAATCTAATGCCTCATCATCTTTAATTTCCAAAGGAATATCAATAAGCCACCGTTCATTTTCTCTTTCACTAAAACTACCACCTATTGAAATACCGTGTTCACTTTTCATAGGCTCTTTAAACTCAGGTAATATAAACGGTTTATTTGGCTCATCAATATAACCTGTAGCAATAAAGCAATCAGAAAAAACCCTAATAGTACATGTCCAGTTCTTTATAAATGATTTAGGATCATTGTTTTTCATTAATGACTTAAAAAGCATTGAGTTTAAAACATCTTCCATTAAATTCATTGAGTTTTCACTTTTAAGTGAGTGTTCTAAAATTTGTCTTGTTTTGCAATGCTCTGTAAATTCATCAAGTAAACTAACTATATAATATATGTTAGCCCTAATTGTTGCTGACTTATGTTTTTTTGCATAGTTACATATTAAAATATAATATTTATCAGTTAATTCTTCGCCATATGTATCATGGAAATTTGCAAGATGTATCGAAAAGGAATGACCTATTTTGTTTTTACATGTCCAACCACCATAATATTTAAGAAGTAATAAATTGACGTTCATAGATTTATATAAAACTATTTTATCTTTTACATCTTCTGACCATCGAGTGTCAGAAATATTTATATTCTGCAAAACCATATTATTACGTTTAGCAAACTCTCTAAATATTTTTTTAAAGTGATAACAATATTTATAATGAGTCATGGCTGAGGCTTTAAGCTCTGTATAAATAAATCCGATCAATATAGACAGATGTGCATTTAGTTTCACTTCACTGTTTCGAATATCGAGAGCATTATATTGAGTATTTGATGTTCGAACACAAATATCAATAAAAGTTGAATATACATTTATGAACTGTCCGTTTTCGCTTTTCTTAACGGTTAAGAAAATTATTTTTTCCAACTCATTTCGATAGTCACTAGACAAGACTTTATAAAGTTTTGGATAATATGTAAGTTGCTTGGGGAGCATAGTGACACCTAATTCTAATGAGTAACAGTATGAATACTAGCTCAAGACTGACACGTGTCAATCATTTTTTTTAAAAAAGTTTACCGTAAGTGTATGATTTGCTTTGTTATAATGGAAATTGACAAGTATTGCGATTCGGGGAAATCTCAACAATCACGCAGCCAAGATTTTAACCGTCAAACGGCATTAGAACAGTTTATTGAACTGGTAAAAAGCGTGGGTATTGTGCAAAAAGCTCGTATCCCCACCAGAGCAACAAAAGGCAGTCAAAAACGACGTATTGAAACAAAGAAACAACGCGGTGCCACTAAGGCAATGCGCCAAAACAAATCTGACTATTAATAAAAAGTGTCTCTTCCATCGCTCAATCGTTTAACCTTATGCGCGAGTTGAGCATTTTTTGGTTTACCTAATAACCGTCTTCGGTAAGAATGCTTGTTAACCGCTTTTGTGCTGCAGATTAAATCGACTTACTTTGCGATGTTTACAGGAACCATTATGAGCCAAACCCTAAAAATTTTATTGATCAACGGTCCTAATTTAAATCTACTTGGCCGTCGCGAACCAGGGCATTACGGTCACCAAACCCTGACAACTATTGTTGACGAGTTAAGCAAAAATGCGGCCCTAGCTGGCGTTCAACTTGAACATATTCAGTCCAATGCTGAGTACCAGCTTATTGATGCGATTCATGCAACTGATGCACAATTTATTATTATCAATCCTGCTGCTTTTACTCACACCAGTGTTGCTCTGCGCGATGCGATACTCGGCGTAGCTATTCCATTTATTGAAGTGCATTTATCCAACGTACATGCCCGTGAGCCATTTAGACACCATTCGTACTTTTCTGACAAAGCCCTGGGCGTGATTTGTGGCTTAGGCGCACAAGGTTATGAATTCGCGTTACAAGCGGCAATTAAACACTTAAATGATCAACACTAGAGTGAATAAGGGTAGCGCTTGAGTAAATTAAAAGCGGATGTCAGTATTATTTACAGTGGAATTTTTAGCCAGTGGGACAATAGTAGTGACGAGCTACCGCGCTTGTTACAGGCAACTGTCCATGTGCCCGCCCTTATCGATACTGAATTTGGCTTTATCACTCGCATCAAAAAAGCCAAAAACCAGATACTAACTTACTGTATTTATCATCCTAACATTCCTGACGATGACGGTAACATTCGCCCACCGTTTGAGGGTGAAGTGTTTATCAAGGAAAATGATTGGCGCTTTTATCTGGGTGATTGCATCTGGGCGCCGGTTAACAACAAACTTGGTAACTGGCGCATGACATTAACCCTCAATGGCAAAATCATTGCCGACAAAACCTTTAAGGTATACCTGCCTGAGGAATAGTCTCTGCCGTAAGTTCACTAAATGGGAATGTTTGCTATAATCCGCGCCAATTGCCACACCATTTAACGAGCCCCCATGTCTATTCAAGCTGTTTTAGCCGATGCGCTAGCCAAACGAAGTGCTTTTTTTGAGCAAGCGTCCCACGATAAGACCGATTGTTATCGCGTTTTTCATGGCACTGTTGAAGGTGAAAATGGCTTAAACATCGACCGCTACGGCGATGCATGGTTAATCCAAACCTTTCACCAAACGCTAACGGCGCAACAACTTGAAGACATATCAAGCATCCTTAGCGCCCATGCTGATTTCCATATCGTATATAACGATCGCTCAGGCAGCCATTCTCGCATTGCTAACCATAGCGAAAATGAAGCCCAAGATTACTCACAATCAACCCAAGTTATCCATGAAAATGGTATAGCCTTTACCTCTAAATTACGTCATGAAGGTCAAGACCCACTACTGTTTTTAGACATGCGCATTGGCCGCGAATTTGTTCGCAACAATAGCCAAGATAAAACCGTATTAAATCTGTTTTCATATACGTGTGGCATTGGTATTGCTGCGGCAATGGGCGGCGCGCGACGCGTCATGAATGTCGACTTCTCATCGTTTGCATTGGCTGCTGGGCAAAAAAATGCCGAGTTAAATAATGTCACTGATGTGTGTGAGTTTGTCCAAAGTGATGCGTTTCCGGCACTGCGTCAATTAGCCGGTTTACCTATCGGCGGACGTCGTAATCAAAAACTGCCAAAATACCCAAAACTGCGCGCGACTCAATTTGATTTAGTGTTTTTAGATCCCCCGCGTTTTGCCAAGAGTGCTTTTGGTATAGTCGATCTGGTCAATGATTACCAAGGCCTATTTAAGCCAGCAGTGCTGACAACTAAAGCCGGTGGCACTATAGTTTGCTGTAATAATGTCGCTAAAGTGGATCGCCAAGCATGGTACGACAGCTTAGTGCGTTGTGTTGAAAAACAAGGCCGCACAGTCACTAGCAGCCAGTGGCTTCACTGTCACCCTGACTTCCCAGCCTTTGATGACAATCATCCATTAAAAATCGTCGCCTTGACGATAAATTAAATTTCGTTATCTGCTTTATCGATAATGCATTCAGCCACCTAAAGGTGGCTGAATGTTATCTCTTATATAAATGAGAGCTTATCTGTGAGTAAATAGGCGTAAATGGCCACGGCCTAAATTGCGACCATTATCCAAGCATTATTACACCGCAGTCACTTTAGGATTACCTGCTGTGCTGGTGGCGCTGAAGCCACGCGCGTCTAAACGAGCAAAGGTTTTATCTAAAATAGTATCTACATACTGCCAATCACTGCGCACTTCATCTTGCGTAAAGCTCAGCAATAAATAACCGCGGTCTTTTAAATTGGCATATTTAAGATCGGCAATCAAACTCACAATGGCTGCTTCTGTTGACGGCATTTCAGCATCTGACAATCCCAAATAATACTCAAGCCCAGGAGAAGATACCGAACTGGTGGCAAATTCTATTCCTACGACATCCCCGCCACTGTCAGTTAATTCACTGGCCCATGCATTGTGGGTATCACCAGCAATAACCACCAAGTTGTGATTTAACGATTTCGCGGTTGCTAAAATCACTTCACGCTCGTAAGCATAACCATCCCAAGCATCTAAATTATATGGAATAGCAGGTAATTGAAGCAGGGCCATAACCTCTGGAGTTAACCTAGCTTGGTTCGCTTGCAAATACGCTAACTCTTCTGCGGTTAATGTTGGGTCACTTGCTTGAGCGCGACCGGCTAATTGCGCGATTCCAGCTAACTCAGCAAACTGCGGAATACTCATTTGTTGGGTTGCAATAGCGGCTGGCATTAACATCTTAGCCATTAACACTTGCTGACCCAGTACTTGCCACTTAGCAGTAGACTGCAATAAGGTTTGCTGTAACCACAAAAGCTGTGTTTGGCCTAGCAAAGTACGGTTAGTATCCGTCACATCAGTTAAAAATGTGGCACTGTTAAATGCCCCTGTCGTGGCATCAATGTATTGGCTATATTCTAATTGCTTATCACGAGCCAATACCCGAGTATCGAGCATGTGCAAATCAACCAAGTTACCGAAATTGAAACTTCTGTAAATTTCCTCATGGTTACCTTCACTCCATGGTCGAATAGGCAGCCATTCAAAGTACGCTTGCAGTGCGGCTTGTTTGCGCAGATCAAAATCACCTTCGCCATCGTTATGATTTTCGGCGCCGTCTTTCCAAGTATCGTTAGCGACTTCATGGTCGTCCCACACTGTGATAAATGGCACTTTAGCATGCAGTTTTTGTAAACTGGCGTCACTACGATATTGGCTGTAACGGGTGCGATAATCTTCTAGTAGAAATAACTCACCGGCCGGCAGAACTTCACGACCTAGCTCAACGGCATGCTCACTGGCATATTCACCACGAGCGTATTCATATAAATAATCACCTAAATGCACCACAGCGTCTAAATCATCTTGCTGCGCCGCCATTTCGTATACATTAAAGTAACCCGCGGGGAAGTTAGCACATGACATTACCGCTAGCTTTACCGATGCAACACTGCCCTCTGGTAAGGTGCGCGTTTGGCCAATTTCTGACACTGTATCGCCAGCTTTAAAACGATAAAAATACTGCTGTCCCGCTTCAAGTCCGACCGCGTCAACTTTAACGGTATAATCACGGTCTTTAGTCGTTGTCATTTGGCCGTTAGTGACTAACTGAGTAAACTTACTGTCGGTGGCAACCTCCCATGAAACGGTAACCTCGGCGTCAACATCAGGCGTAACACGGGTCCATAAAATCACCGCATCGGTGGCGGGATCGCCACTGGCAACACCTTGTAAAAACTGAGCCGATACTGCATCGTCATCATCACTACCGCAGCCCATTAATCCATACGACACGACTACCGCGCCTACGCCTTTGGCTGACATTGCCAGAAAATCTCGACGATTTACAAACCGTTTCATAGCCTATCCTTTTTATCGTTAGCTGTTATATGGCGATGCTTAGCATTGCCTAAGAGGTCTAATGAGATGCTATTGTGAAAGCAAATGATGACATAAAGGTGACAGAAGAATGACAAGCTAATCAAATTGATACCGCGATGAAAATACTCTTTATGCTAATCAAATCATGATAAGCAGACATAATAGAAAATTAAATTGCACACAATGTAGTTGCAAAAGTAAAAAACTAGGCCTATAGTGAACACAATTATATTGCACACAACCTAATCCCATTAATCAATTAATGATGAGATATCTAGATGGTGTAGATATCAGCCAGGGCAATCAACAGAATTGATACAACAATATCTTTAACTACTTTATGAGGTCTATTATGAAAGCGTTATACACAACTTCAGCTACAGCTCTTGCAGGTCGTAATGGCCAAGTTTCTACCGACGACAAAAAAGTCGATTTACAATTAAGCTACCCAAAAGAAATGGGTGGTAGTGGTGAGTTTACTAACCCAGAACAGTTATTTGCTTCAGGTTATGCAGCGTGTTTTTCTAACGCAATTTTGCATGTCGCTGGCCAAACTAAAGTGGCTATCAAGGCGGCTCCAACCACAGCGACGGTCGGTATTGGCGCCAATGATAATGGTGGCTTTGCATTGACAGTGGCACTAGCCGTTGAACTTGATTTAGACCAAGC
Source organism: Shewanella sp. SR43-8 (assembly GCF_014163775.1). NCBI lineage: Bacteria > Pseudomonadati > Pseudomonadota > Gammaproteobacteria > Alteromonadales > Shewanellaceae > Shewanella > Shewanella sp. SR43-8. The sequence goes on from NZ_JACJDX010000014.1 coordinate 14,577, forward strand.
AGAAGCTGAACAGTTAGTTAAAACAGCGCACCAAGTTTGCCCATACTCAAACGCGGTACGTGGCAATATTGATGTGAAATTAACCGTAAATGGCCAAGCTATTTAAGCTGTTATAAATTAGTTTCACTGATTTAAACACCAAAAAACCAAGACATCTGTCTTGGTTTTTTATGTTGATGCCAAAGGATGTCATGCTTGTAAGCAACTGTGGTATGAAGCGTCAAAACCTAATCAGATACATTGTTTAACATATCTAATTTTGCTAAATAATGCTTTTTACTGTCTGGCATATCAGTCAGTTCTATCGCTTTTTTTAATATTTTCTGAGCCTTTTCTGTATTGCCTAGGCCCAATTGAGCTCTGGCCAGCGCAAAATAAGCCGGATGGAAATAAGGCGCGTTATCGATAAACTTTTCTAGGAAAGTGACTGTGGTTTGATAATCTTTGAACTCCAATGCCTCAATACCCAAACTGTAGTAGCTATATGGGTTACTCGACTCAAGCGACAACAAGTATTGGTCGATCTTTTTTGCTGCTACAATTCTGTTTTGTAATTCCAGTAATAGGCGATAATTACTTAATACTGCCAAGGAATTCGGCTTAATATCAAGGGCATGCAGGTAGAGTTTTTCAGCTGTCTGTTCGTCGCCTAAGCGCCGATGAGTAATGGCCATCATATTGATCAAAGCATCATAATCTGGCGCTAGCATTAACCCTCGCTCAAGTAATATAAAAGCAAATTCATACTGTTTTGCTAGCATGGCATCGGCCGCTAAATTACGATAAAACATCGCTAAAAATTCAGATTCAGAGACGATGGCACCAGTGCGATCAAAACGATCCGGAAAATAATCAATCACAGTAGCAGTGCCGCCACTAAAAAAATGCCCACTTGGTTTCTCGTCATACAAAAATGTGCGCACATGGTCTGAGGTGACAAGAATATCTGAAGTAATATTGGTCAATATTGGCGCAGCATGAACCACTTGAAACACCGGATAGACATTCAATTCTTTTGCAACTGAATAGGTCAATAATGCCAATGCCATACAATTACCAGATTGATTATTCCATGACTCAGTACTGGTATAATTTTTGCCTTCATAATTAAAATTAGTCATTTTATGCTTAATGAACTCAGACACTTTTAAGCGATTGGGCAGTGCTTTAATATTATCTTTGGCGATAAATGCAGCTAATTCTTGTCGCTGTGCTTCAGACAGATACGTCAGACTAGCAATCTCAGGGACATTTTCAGTAGAAGTGGAATGGATCAGTGCTTGATTAAACTGCGGTAAATCAGAAGCGTGTTGGCTATTTTTTGAATGGACAGAGCAAGCACTAAGTAAAACAGTACAGAATAATAAGGCAAGCTTCGGGTGGCATAAACGCTTAACGCTCAACATTGGCAACATTCCGTGTAGTCATTGATTAACTTAATATGAATCAATTCAATCAACATGGCAAGGCAACCCAAATAGCCATATTAGAAATCATTCGCGCCCACTTTATTAATGAACACTGATTTGTCATGACATAAAAAAAGCGCTCACAAGCTGTGAGCGCTTTAATCCATCTTTACGGGATGTGATTCAAACTATTTTATTGTTTCACGCTCATTAAAATATCCAGGGCACGTAAACGATGCTCGCTGTCATACAAATCATTAGTAAACATCAACTCATCAACACCAAGCTGTTCAACAAACACTTCTAGACGATGTTTAATGGTTGCGGGTCCACCGCAAATAGACAAACTTAAAAAGCTATCAACATAGTTTTTTTCTTGTTCGCTCCATAAACCATCCATGCTGTCGATCGGCGGCTTCAGCCACATCTCTTGACCACGAATTAACGCTAAAATACGTTGTTTAGAGGTCGTACTAAGATGCTGAGCCTCAGCATCGGTAGGCGCGGCCACTAAAGGCAAACCCACCATCACATAAGGTTTATCCAACATGGCAGAAGGGGTAAATTCTCGTCGATAAAGCGCTATGGCATCAGACAGAAAACGTGGCGCAAAGTGGCCTGCAAACACATAAGGTAAACCACGCTGAGCGGCTAATTTAGCACTGAATAAGCTAGAGCCTAATAACCAAATCGGCACATTGGTATCCTCTCCAGGGATCGCCCGTACTGCTTTATCGTGACGGTTTTCACGCTGTTGACTTGGGCCGAGTAACGACTGCAACTCGCTCACTTCATCAGGAAAATGCTCTGCCCTTTGATTATCACGATTAAGCGCTAAACTGGTCACCGGATCACTGCCTGGTGCGCGGCCCAGGCCTAAATCAATTCGTCCCGGATACAAGCTAGCCAAAGTGCCAAACTGCTCTGCTACCACTAGTGGAGGATGATTAGGCAACATAATACCACCAGCACCAACACGAATGTGCTTGGTACCGCCGGCAATGTAACCTATTAAAATCGAAGTAGCCGAACAAATAATGCCCGGCATATTGTGGTGCTCTGCCAACCAAAAACGATTAAAACCAAGGCTTTCGGCGTGTTGGGCATAACGCAAACTACCTTGTAAAGTGTCTGATATGGTGGAATCTTCGCGCATCGGCGCAAGTTCGAGTAATGAAAAAGGAATATCTGCCAATATTGACATCATGGCTCCTTATTGTAGGTAAAATAGAGGGTACTAAAAAGCTTGCAACATCTCGGGAGTAAACTCTTCTACATCAATTGAATATCCAGCAGCATCAATACACTGTTGGAGTTTATCCAATTCATTATTGACGTTTGATATAGTTAAGGTGTTGTTATCTAAGTTATAAACTAACGATAAACTTTGATAATAGAAACTCAGTATCACTAACGCATCGCGATTATTATCTTTGGCGGCTTGTTGTACTGATTTTAGTTTACGGAAAATTTTGTTTTGTAGCTGCTTTAACTGCCACACGTAATACACTTCATAAAACCTTGGCTTATGACGTAAATTGCGAACTAATAAACTACACGCCATTATCGCTAAAATAAAACCGGTAAAGTTCAGATGGAAATTGCCCGTCGACTCAACACCCGCGAGCTGTTTAACGCCAAAGAAATAAATCATCAGTTGCCCAAACACCAAAGATAAAATAGCCAGTGTTGCCACTAAGCCGATTTGCACTTGATTGTTAACTGAACGGTATCGGCTTTTATCTATGTTAACTAACTTCATCACGCTGCTCACATCACTTATTTGTGCATAGCTTAACGTGTCAGAGTGATTTATAGAATGAAATATTAACGCTTATTAAATGTGATTTAATCTAATCAGCCTCAAAATATGACCTCTGCTAACAAAAGGCGAACCAGATCGCCCCTTGCCAACTAACATCGGACATTAATGCCTCAACCTGCGCATTAGCGCATCGCGACAACTTAATCGTCGGATAATCAACACTGGGTCAGATATTAGGGCAATAGCCAAACAGTAACGACCATGGCTACTGTATTGGCTGTTTAGCAGTATAATTAGTTACGGCCAGCCATTACGCCGCCATCAATATCCCACACGGCTCCGGTCACCCAAGATGCTTGCTCTGATAACAAAAACACTATGCTATTAGCAACATCGGTCGGACTGCCCACTCTGCCGATAGGATGAAATGCATTAAAGCTTTCAAGCACACCGGTCATATCTTGCGGTTCAATAAATGCTTCATAAATTGGCGTGCTAACAACGGCTGGCGATACTGCATTCACTCGAATATGACTGTCTGCCAGTTCCATTGCCATGTGTTGAGTTAACGCATGTAAACCTGCTTTAGCCATAGAATAGGCACTTGATGGTGTGGCTTTGATGGCTTGTTTAGCCCACATAGACCCAATATTCACTATGCTGCCACCGCCATGTTTAACCATGTTTTTAGCAACCGCTTGGGAAATAACAAAAATCGCTTTGTTAAGTTCCATATAAATATCGTAATCACTCACTTGATGCTCTAAAAATGGCTTAGGATTAAAGTATCCAGCGGCATTCACTAAGTGTGCAATATGATGATCAGTTGCGTCGATCATCTTGAGCAAACGTGCTAAGTCTTCTGCGTCGTATAAATTAGCTTGAAATCCGCTAACATGTCCTAATGATGATAGCTGCGCCACAGCCGCATTAAGCTTATCAGCCTTGTTACCCACAATAATGGTATCAATACCTTGAGTGACTAATTGCTTAGCCGTTTCAAAACCAATACCACTCGTACCGCCAATAATTAGCGCTGTTTTTGAAGTTAAATTCGTCATGTGTTCGCACCTAATGTAATAGTAATTGTGGTAAGCTTATTGGTAAACTATCCTTTTGAATAGTAAGTACAAATCGGTTACATGGGTACTTTTAGGTACATATTAATGAATACAAACGAAAAATTATTTACCCGAAAATCGGCGCCAGAAAAAAGTGCTCGTATGGTTGAAACCATTTACGGCTGCAAATGGTCGTTAACTGTGTATCAGTTATTGGCTAATAACATCAATCGCCCTGGTGAAATGGTCAAATCGGTTGAAGGCCTGAGCACTAAAGTGTTGAATCAATGCCTAAAGAAAAACATCGAATTCGGCATCTTAAATAAAACCAACTACCCTGAAATCCCACCTAGAGTAGAATACGAGGTAACCGAGTTTGGGCAAAAGTTTATGCGTATTTTAGATGATATTGAAAAACTGCAACACGAAATTGATGCTTAGCCCGCAGGCTAAGCAATCGATCACTTAATAACACATTAACTCGAATCACGTTTCTGGTGTCTCATTAGATTCACTTGCCTTATTCAGCCATACCAACTCAGGCAAAGCGTTTAAATCTAAGCAATCTCCGCGCTGGGCAATGGCACTATTTTTTGGTTTATGAGTGGCATCTTGATTCAATGCTTCAATTAATACTTGTTGCGCTTTTGACTCACCATGCACCAAAATCACCGGGGGTGCTTGATGAAAATGCTGATACCAACTCAATAATTCGGTTTGATCGGCATGAGCAGATAAGCCCCCCACAGTATGAAGACGGGCTGCCACCTTAACGCTCTGGCCATGAATAGTGAGTTCTGTTGCCCCATCCACTAATAGTCGCCCGGGTGTACCTAGTGCCTGAAAACCACAAATAATAATATCGGCTTCGGTACGCCACAAATTATGCACAAAATGATTGCGAATACGCCCGCCATTACACATACCGCTGCCCGCAATAATAATCAGCCCTTTATGAATATCATTTAGCTCTATCGACTCTTCGGTACTATTAATAAACTCAGCGCAAGACAACAAGGGATGCTTCCCGGGAGATAAGCGGGTAAAGCGCTTAAAATCATCGTCCATTAATGGGTAATTATTAACATATATCTCAGTAGCCTTTATCGCCATAGGGCTGTCTAAGCAAATACGCCAACCAGATAAATCCCACTCTTTGGCATATAAATGAAACAAATATAACAACTCTTGGGCACGCCCAACCGAAAACGCGGGAATTAAAATATTGCCACGACTCTGATGAATCGTATCTTTGAAGATGGATTTTAACTCGACCAAGGTATCTTGCCAACTGCGGTGAGTTCTATCGCCATAGGTGCTTTCCATCAACACCAAATCGGCTTGCTCAATAAAGGTTGGGTCATCCAATATAGGCATGCCTGCTCGGCCTAAGTCACCACTAAACACCAGTTTTTTTTGCTCAGGTTTATTGCCTAACCACAACTCAACCACAGCAGAACCTAGAATATGCCCGGCATCAGACAAACAAACTTCTACCGCATCGGCAACCTGCACTCGTTGACCGTAATCTACCACCTCAAATTGTGCCATCACTTGATCGACATCTTTCTCAGTAAATAACGGCTCAAGCAGCGCTAAATCATGTTTAGCTCGTTTTTTATTTTGCCTGTCGGTATCTCTTTCTTGCAGCATGGCCGCATCGCGCAACATGACATCACATAACTGCGCAGTGGCTTTTTGAGTATAAATGGGGCCAGTAAACCCCTGATTAATCAAATAAGGCAAACGGCCGGAATGATCAATGTGTGCATGGCTTAATACTACTGCATGGATTTGTGTCGCATCGAATGGAAAAGGATCGTGATTACGTAACGCGTCAGCTTTACTCCCTTGAATTAAGCCACAATCAAGCAGCACTTGCTGTCCATTGACTGTGAGTAAATGGCAAGATCCAGTGACCTCTTCCGTTGCGCCGAAAAACTGCAAAGTCATGTGCATAGTGTTGCTCCCGAAAAAATCGATAACAGTGCCTAATTAAGCGTATGACATTTGAAGAATAAAGTAGCGATCTACATCAAATTAATTACAGATAAAATACACACCACTATGACTGGGTAAAAAACCACCCAACATGCATAAGCAACCACCAATTAACATTTGCTTACAATTATTAACTGGCACCTAACTCGCTATTAACACGAGCTTTAGCTAAGTCATTGAACAATGCATTTTATGATGTATATCGCCTTTTTTGAGCATATTTCACTTTGTTAGTCGACTGATGGTTTGCTACTCTCCGTCGTCTCAATGGAAAGATATATTAACGGACTAAGCTGTGCTTACTCAAATAACAAGACAAGAGATTAAAATGAATAAAACTTTAGTTGCAGCATTGATTTCAACCATTCTGGTTATCCCTTCGGCCTCAGCAATCGAAATTTATAAAGATGATGTCAATGCTGTTAAAATTGGCGGATTTATCGATGCGCGCGTCATCAATACCCAAGGCGAAACAGAAGTTGTTAACGGTGCTTCTCGAATTAATTTTGGTTTTAGTCGTCAATTACAAAATGATTGGAAAGCATACGCTTTGCTTGAATGGGGTGTAAACCCTGTAGGCAGCACAGATATTGTGTATAACAACCGCTTTGAATCAATCCAAGAAGAGTTTTTCTATAACCGTCTTGGCTATGCAGGTTTATCACACGACAAATACGGTAGCATCACAATTGGCAAGCAGTGGGGTGCTTGGTATGACGTGGTATACAGTACCAACTATGGTTTTGTGTGGGACGGTAACACTGCCGGTGTTTATACTTATAACAAAGATGACGGCGCGGTAAACGGTGTTGGTCGTGGCGACAAAACTGTTCAATATCGTAACAGTTTTGGCGATGTCAGTTTTGCAGTACAGGCGCAACTTAAAAACAGCGCTTTCTATACTTGCGATGTTGAAAATATTACTCAAGATGCCTGTGAAGAATTATGGGCAGCAAGTTCACCTTCTGCGCAACAAGTTGAGTATAACTACACCTATGGTGGTGCAGTAACTTATCAAGCAACAGACAAATTAGTGTTAACTGCTGGTGTTAACCGCGGTGAGTTTGATGTGACCTTTGGTAATGGCACTTCATCTACTGCTGTTGATCTTATTTACGGCATGGGCATTACTTGGGGCAACTTTGACCAGAATGGTTTTTATGCTGCTGCCAACGTCAACAAAAATGAAAATCATGACACAGACAATATCGGCCGTTTAATTAACGACGCTGTAGGTCTTGAATCATTATTCTCATACAAGTTTGATAACAATATTCGTACGTTCTTGTCGTATAACATATTGGATGCTGGCACTAACTATGTCATCCAACCTAACTATAATGCTGACCCAAATGACATGTTCAAACGTCAGTTTTTCGTAGTAGGTTTACATTATGTATTTGATCCAGATACTGTTGTGTATATTGAAGCGCGTCGTGATTACAGCGATTTCACCAGCGCAGATAAAGCACAACAAGCAAGAATGGAAGTGTCTGAAGATGACGGCGTTGCCATTGGTATCCGTTTCACACTTTAATGTAATTTGGTGTTAATTGCCGATCAAAAAAAGGTTCGACATCACTGTCGAACCTTTTTTATATTTATGCCTTTAAGCACAGACCAAAACTGAAACCTTAAGAAAGTTAATTGATTCAAGTCACTGAATCAAAACTCTTAAATCAACAATCTCAAGCCACAGTTTTTTCGTCAATAATAGTCACTTTCTCAACAATAATAGGTTCACGCGGCACATCTTCATGGCCAGCCATGGTGGTAGTTTTCACCCGCTCCATTTGCTGAATAACATCCATCCCCGCTGTGACTTTAGCAAATACAGCATAACCCCAGCCAGCATTAGTCATGGCTGCATGGTCGAGAAAATCATTGTCGGCAACATTAATGAAGAACTGCCCAGTAGCAGAATGTGGTGCATCTGTTCGCGCCATCGCTAATGTGCCGATCACGTTTTTCAAGCCTTTATTGGCTTCATTGGCAATCGGGTCACGAGTGGGTTTTTCTTTCATTTTGGCAGTTAAGCCACCACCTTGCACCATAAAGCCTTTAATCACTCGATGAAATATCGTTCCTTCATAAAAGCCGTCTTGGCAATATTTTAAAAAGTTCTTTGATGAAACTGGCGCGCGTTCCATTTCCAGTTCTACGGTAAAATCGCCAAGATTAGTTGTAAAAACAATCATATACTGCCCACGGGGTTAAAAATGAGAATAGCCGCCATTATAGCTGCTATTCCACTTATCGCTAAAGGAAATCCTATCGCTGAACACTTGGCATTTATTGCGCTGGCTGATTAAATAAATCCATCGCTGTGCGCGTCATCGCTCTTACACCAGTGCGAATCGTTAACGGATAATCTGGTGCAAACTGACTCGAATGCAAAGACGGTAAGGTATCGCCAGACTCAAGGCTCGCTTGATACAGGCTAGGGTCGACCCCGCCAAGCCAAAATAAGGTAATAGGACGTTTCTCTGGCGTGAGTCCATATAAACCAAAATCTTCGCCAGCCATTACTGGCGGTGCTACCAGCACATTATCACGACCTAACTCGGCTTCAATACTGGCTTTAACCTTAGCGGCTAATGAGGGATCGTTATACGTTGAAGGGATAGTTTCATCATCATGCACATACACCACAGGCATAAGGTCATCAGGCAAACCTGCACTTATTGCGATACCCGAAGTAATCCGTTTAATCGCCGCTATTTGCTGTTCACGAACCTTAGGATTGTAAGAGCGTAATGTCAGTTGCAGCTTGACCTCATCGGAAATAATATTGTGCTTTGATCCACCATGGATCGAGCCAACAGTTACCACATTAGGCTCTAATGGTGACACTTCGCGGCTAACAATGGTTTGCAGTGCAAGTACGGTGCGCGCAGCAATAACAACCGGATCTATGGTTGCGTGCGGATAAGCGCCATGGCCGCCTTTCCCCTTAATGGTAATATCAACCGAATCAACATTCGCCAAGGCATAACCGCTTACGGTGCCGACTTTTCCTGCTGGAATTGATGCACTAACATGTAAACCAATAATACTATCTGGTGTTGGGAATTGATCAAATAACCCCTGTTTAAGCATGGCTTTTGCACCACCACCGACCTCCTCTGCTGGTTGAGCCACCATCATTAACGTACCTTGCCAATCGGCTTTGTGAAGCATCAATTGTTGTGCAGTGCCAATTAAACTGGTCATGTGAATGTCATGGCCACAACCATGCATAATCCCCACGGTATTATTACTGGCATCTACTGTGGTCACGGTCGAGGCATATTGTTTGCCCGTTTGTTCAATAATAGGTAAGCCATCGATGTCAGCGCGGATCATCACCACTGGCCCATTACCATTTTTAACAATGCCAACCACACCATAACCACCAAAATTTGACGTCACTTCAAAACCGAGTTGTTTAAGCTCTTGCGCCATACGTTGACTAGTGGCTTTTTCTTGATATGACAATTCAGGGTGTTGATGCAAATGTAAATAAAGCTGCTCAAGTTTAGGCAAAGCTTTAGTGACAGATTGATCAAGTTCACTTGCAGCTGCTGTCAATGACAGTGACAGTGACAGTGACGCAGCTGAAATCGCTAACGCTAATAATGGGTAAACAACACGAAGGCAGGCCATATTATTCTTAATTGTCGGAAATTGAATATGTTAACCTACCACAAGCTTAGGCCACTTTGTAATGGGTTTTAATTTCCTGGCACTCGCTTAAAAGATTAACTCATTGTGGTCATACAGAGGATAAGCAGGGAAACCAATCAAAAGGAAAAATAATGAAAGTCATTACTGAAACGCCAAGGTTAATTATTCGCGAATTTACTATTGAAGACGCTCCTGCAGTATTGCACTTTAATACCCCTGAGCAGGTTAATCGTTACACTGGCGATGCGGGAGTGTGCACAAGGTTGCAAGATGCAGAAAACATCATTCGTGATATTTGGTTAGTTGAATATCAACAGTACGGTTTTGGTCGTTGGGCTGTGGTCCTTAAAGATAGCAATACTGTTATTGGGTTTTGCGGTTTTAAAAATGAAATCCGCATCAATGCCATTGATATTGGCTACCGCTTACATCCAGATTATTGGGGGATAGGTTTAGCCACTGAAGCTAATAAGGCTTGTATTGAATACGCAAACAAACATATGAATTTAGACATTGTTTATGCCGATGTAGCCGATGCCAACAGCGGTTCAATTAATGTTGCGACTAAACTAGGAATGACCTACCACTCCCAATACCAAGATGGCGAGTTGACCTTCAATCGTTATGTGATGTCATTTAACAACAGCTAACCACCTCTGATCCCAAGTTCAGGTTAAGTACTCAATTTAACAAAAGCTCTAACCGCACATTGCTTGCCTGCTTTGCCAATAAAGCAGGCTTTATGATCCAAGCTGACTATTAGCCAAGCTCATGTTTCACTATCAAGTCCAGCTTATAAAAAAAGCAAATTTGATTATAAAATAAGCGCTTGTAAGCAAAGAGATAAAAGTCATTTTTGAATGATTTTTTTATACACTAAATTAAACACTATCAATGCCAAGCTAATCCATATAACCAGACCAGCTGCGCTCGAACTCGCGACAAAAACATTAATAACCAACATAGTGATAGTATTTATGTTAGCTTGTTATTGTACATTGTAAGGGATCGATGCGAGATTCATGGATGAAAGAGTAGCTACGGCAGTTAGCCCGTTATGTAGCATCACAATGGACTCTTTAGAAATTACCCAACCAGTATTTCCCTTCATTCAAGACCTCACACTATCTCGTTGCACTTTACACAAACTTTTAAGCATTTGATTTTAAAATAATTTGTAACGATTCACTATTTTAAATGTTAATAATCTCGAATTCGCCAATGTTACAGAGTGGCGACCTGTTGACGTATCTCGTTACGTACAAACAGTATGTTTTTTGAGTAACAATAAAATAAGAAGTCATAATGTTGTTGAAAAATAACACCATTTCAATACCGCCAGAAATGCTAACGTCTTGGCAAACGGCTGTCGACCTCATCGCCAAGGTCGCTAAAGTGCCAGCATCATTAATCATGAAACTTCATGCTAATGAAGTGGAAGTCTGTGTCGCCAACAATAACACCGATAACCCATATACACCCGGGATGAAGGGCAAGCTAGGCCATGGCTTATATTGTGAATCAGTGATTAAACAGCAAACTGAATTACACGTTGAGAATGCATTAAACGACCCCCTTTGGAGCCAAAATCCAGATCTTGCCCATGGGATGATTTCTTATTACGGCTTACCACTCAATTGGCCCAACGGCGAGACCTTTGGCACCATTTGCGTATCAGACAAAAAAGCAAAAGGCTACTCCGCCGACATCATCATGCTATTGGAGTGTTTTCGTAAAAATGTTGAAAGTAATCTAGAAATACTTGATCAAAAGGAAAAACTGGTACAAGCCAACTTACTATTAGAAACTCGTATTGCGCAGCGGACTTTTGAATTAGAGAAGCTTAACAATGAATTAATGCAGGAAATCGACTCACGAGTTGCAGCGGAAAAACTATTAGATATTCAACAACGTTTTGATATCGTTACTGGCTTGCCTAAATTCAATCAGCTCGAAACCATGTTTAACCAACTGACGACAAAAAATGAATTTACCTGTATTTCAGTAATCCATTTCAGCATCACCAACTTAAAAGTCGTTCAAGACGGTTTAGGTTATGACATCAGTGAAAAAGTGCGAAGTATAGTGGCGCAAAAGCTACAACGCTTTATGACGAATAACACCTATCTTGCCATTGTCAGTGAGACGACCTTCTGTATCGTTATCACCACAAAAAAACGGCTGTTCGCGGATAAAATAGCGAATTTTTGCTGTCGATTATGTCAGCACTTTGGCCAAGAAATTTATGTCGAAGACTTGTCATTATCCGTTACCACCGCAATGGGAGTCGCATTTTATCCTAACGATGGTAGCCGATTTATGGACCTATCCAGAAAATCCAGTGCGGCTCTGTCTCATTGTGAAACAGGTAATAGTAATAGCTATAAGTTCTTTAACCAAAAAATGGAATCTGAACTGTCTAGTCGCATACAAATGGAATCATTACTAAGAGGCGCACTTAAACGCGATGAGTTGTCGTTACATTACCAACCGTTTGTATGCACACAAAGCAAAAATGTTGTCGGTGCTGAAGTGCTGATAAGATGGCATAACCCAACGTTAGGCCAAGTTTCACCAACTGAATTTATTGAAATTGCAGAACATTCAGGACAGATCATTGAACTAGGTTATTTTGTATTAAGAAGTGCGTTGAAACAATTAGCTTATTGGAGAGAACTCTATAATCAAGATTTTTATCTGGCGATCAATATGTCACCCATACAGCTAAAAGACAGCTACCTGGTCGACAAGATTGTTAACTTGCTTGAGTTATACAAAATACCTGGCCATTTACTTGAAATTGAGCTGACCGAGAATGCGTTAATCCACGATACAGTATGTGCCCAAGATGTATTGAGCAAGTTAAATCAGCACGGGATCCGTTTATCGTTAGATGATTTTGGTACTGGCTATTCGTCACTCAGTTACTTACAACATTATCCGTTTAATTCGGTTAAAATTGATCGCAGTTTTATTCGCAATCTTGATACCTCAGAACAGAGCCGACAGTTAGTCAGCACCATTATTGCCATGGCAAATAACTTACAGTTATCATTGGTTGCAGAAGGCGTTGAAAATCAATTTCAAGCCGACTTTGTGGCGACACAAGGCGCCAACATCTGGCAGGGTTATTATTTGGGTAAACCAGTAGATGCTGATGATTTTGCCCAACAATACTTAATCACCTCGATCACCTCACAAGATTAGTCGTAACCAAGAGTAGACTCGTAGCATTAAATGTTTACAGGCTAAGTGTTGAAGCTACAAATAGGGAGATATTTACCCTAATCACATTTGTAAGCGCACATTCGAGGTTATTTTAGTTGAACAGGCCAACACAAACCCCGCGGAAATTTCGTCTGGCGTTAACGCCATTTGACTAGACGATACTGTGGTGCCCGAAACAACCTGGCATTTACACGCACCGCATACGCCAGAACGACATGCGGCAATTATCGGTATCTTTGCTGACTCGATACCATCAAGTAGGCTTTGATCGCCGCTTAACGGCACCTGTTTGTCACCTATACTCAACATAAACTGCTCGGTTGATGGATTACTTTCTAATGCAGCTTTCAACCCCATGGCACTACTGGCACCAAAACTTTCTTGATTGAATTGACTCATATCAAATTCGGCAGCTTCAAGCATTAATTTTACTGCCGCCATGTAGGGTTCAGGTCCGCACACAAATACGGTACGCTGTTGATAATCTGGCACTAACTTAACTAAGGTTGCTAAACTTAAACGACCACTTTCACAACTTGTAGAGGCATATTTATCAGTCAAATGTTGCTGATTATCATCAGACTCAAGTACATAATTAAGATTAAAATGTTGGCTACGAGATGCCATCGTCGCTATTGAATTGGCAAACATAATGTCATCGACCGTCTTGGCACTGTGTACAAAGGCAATATCGCTATCGGTGTTGGTATCGCAAAGCCAGCGCGACATAGAATGCATTGGCGTCACACCGCAACCGGCGCTTAAAAATAAGTATTTATCGGCCTCAATGTCGACCAAGTTAAATATCCCATCTGGGCCAGTCACTGTCACTTCATCACCTACGTTGAGCGACTCAGTTAAGTAATTAGACACCACGCCACCAGCGATTTTTTTAATCGTCACCACTAATGAAAATGGTCGTGAAGGTGACGATGAAATAGTGTAACTGCGATAAACCTTGTCGCCATTAATATCTAACTTAAAGGTAATAAACTGCCCCGGTTTAAAACTAAATTTAACCGGTGTAAGGCCCTGAAAGCGAAAGCTGACCACATCGTGGGTTTCATGCCATTTTTCAACACAGCAAAGCTGTACCTCGCCTCGTTGCCAGTTATCGGCAGCCAAAAGTGCTTTCGGACTAACCTGTGCTGTAGATTCAAGCGTTGGCGTGGTCTTGATAACGGGGGCCTCGTTCACAGGTGTAACAGATTTAGCTGCTTGGGCACAAAGCGCTTGTGAAAATGAAAAACCAACTGAGGGAGTACTACTCATTTAGATACCTTTAACGCAGTAAAAAACACAGATAGCGATATGAAAATCTCAAATCGTTTTAGTCGTAATCGTGCAAACAAGCCTGGCTTAGATGCACGATTGTTATGACAGGATTACGCTACCTTGATCATCGCTTTTAAGTCTGATTCAACATCGGTAGTGGTACGTAAACCAAATTGTTGCTCAAGGATGTTGGCTAAGTTTTCAGTTAAGAACCCTGGTGCACTTGGGCCTGTACGAATGTTTTTCACCCCTAGAGATAGCAAGGTTAACAACACTACAATCGCTTTTTGCTCAAACCACGACAACACAATGCTTAACGGTAAGTCATTAAGGTCACATTCAAAAATTTCCTTTAACGCTAACGCTAACTGAATCGCCGAATAAGCATCATTACACTGGCCAATATCTAACAAGCGTGGCACACCGTTAATGTCGCCAAACTCCAGTTTATTGAATTTGTACTTACCACAACCTAAGGTCAAAATAATTGAATCATCAGGCACAGACTTAGCTAAGTCTGTAAAGTAATTGCGCTCTAATTTGTCACCATCACAACCACCAATTAAGAAAAAGTGCTTAATAGAACCATTCTTAACGTTTTCAACCACTGTTGGTGCTGCAGCCATTAATGCATTGCGAGCAAAACCGATAGTGATAATGTGAGGGATTTCATCATAGATAAAGCCTTCAAGCGCGAGTGCTTTGTTAATCACTTCGCTAAAGTCATCACCTTCAACATGGGTCACACCAGGCCAACCGACAATACTGCGAGTATAAATACGGTCAGAGTATTCACCCACTGTAGGGTCGATAATGCAGTTTGAGGTCATCACAACTGCGCCAGGGAAAGTGGCGAATTCTTTTTGCTGATTCTGCCAAGCACCGCCGTAGTTACCGACTAAATGCGAGTATTTTTTAAATGCTGGGTAAGCCAAAGCGGGTAACATCTCACCGTGAGTAAAGACATTAATGCCCTTGCCTTCGGTTTGCTCAAGAATAAGCTCTAAATCTTTCATGTCGTGGCCAGACACTAAAATTGCCTTGCCTTTAACAGATTTGGTATTTACTTGCGTTGGCTCTGGGTGGCCAAATGAGGTGGTTTCGCCCAAATCTAACATCGCCATAATGCGATAGTTTAATTGGCCAATTTGCATTGCTGTAGCAAATAATTTGTCAGCATCAATAGAGTCTTCGCCTAAAAATGCCATGATATTATGGAACTCAGCAGCCACATCAACGTCAGTTTGATCTAATACGCGAGCGTGCTCCATATAAGCAGCCGCACCTTTTAAACCGTATAAACATAATAAACGTAAGCCAAGAATATCTTCATGCACGTCACCACGATTAGGCAGTGCCACGGGTGCTTGGGCTAACATTTCAGGCTTTGAAGCGCCGAGCAATAACTCGCCTTGGGCGCTGACCATTTCTGGCTCTACGCCCTTGCCTTTACAGGCAGCCATATAAGCCGCTTTTAATTGGTCACGATAGGTTTGAGCCTGATAGGCATAATCAATTAAACGGTCATCATCAAAGTTGACGTTAGTCAGTGTGGCAAAAAAGGCTTTAGGGACAAACACATCAATGTCGCTGTCTACAATGCCAAACTCACGGGCTTTAACTGCGTAAGCCGACACGCCTTGCAGCATATAAATTAATAAATCTTGAATATCAGACGTCGACGCTAACTTGCCGCACATACCTTGCGAGTAACTACAGCCATTGCCTTCCGGTGTTCTAATGGTTTGCTCACATTGCACACAAAACATAACTCTACTCCTTAAATATTATTCATGTATAAATTTTACATGTTAAGGATGAGTTTACGCTTTACCCTGTAAATCAACAGCCGTTTTTGGCACTAATGTCAGCTTTTATGAGCTACATCACCTTCAGCAATCGCTAATATTAGCGATTTGTTATTGGGTCATTTCGATGGGGATAACTGAGGTATGACGCGCAAAAATTATTATCGTTCGCAACATAATGAGCATAAATATCGGAAAATAACCTAGCTAGAGTCAGTAAGACATACAAGCAATGATGTCTTACTGATTGTTAGTTGATTGACCAAATCAAATGGGTAAAAAGTCTTGTTAAAAAATATAACGCATTAATAAAATGATAGAAAGTTCAACTAGCCTCAGCACTAGCCACCATGCCCTTGATGATGGCCACCATTGCCGTTGCCGCACTCATGTATCGTTTGTTGTCCGCCGAGAGGGCCAGATTCAATGGTGATAGCGCCTGCATCTTCATACATAGCAAAAGGCCCTGCGCTAATGTCATCAATGATTGGATCATCTAAATGACCTAAACAACTATAACCAACGCGGTAATTGCCTACAGGCAAATAGCCCATTGCAAAATACCAATCTCCATCCGCAGTTTGTAACAATCGGCTCACCGATAACGGAGCCGTTAGCCCTGCTGGATGTGTTGTGCCCATATCGGCCATTTGATCAACAGAGGTGACACTTTCAGGATATAAATAGGCTAAATGATAAAACTCCCCACCAACAGGAGTGACAGCAGCATAGTCAGTTTCACAATTGGCAATCCATTGCGGATCAACCTCGCCAATTAAATGTCCCATTTGACTATTATCCACTGACCACATTGCACTATGACTTAGTTGGTATTGTTCCTGCTCCCTTAATAAACCCCGATATAAGTTAATTTCCAACGTCATTACACGTTGTTGGTTAGCAATAATCTCAACATCATCTATTGGTAAATAACCATTTTCAACTTGCAAACTATGACGACCTTGACCATCTTCAACATAACAACCTTGATTGCCATCACCCTGATCAATTGTCACGTGAACATTATGATATTGGCCAACAGGTAGATCGATATTATCAATGGCAAGATGCCGGTTCATGCCTTGATAATCGAGTAAATTAAACTCCCTATGTTGCAAACTATAACGGTGAATTTCACCCGCTGCGTCTGTCATAACAAGTTCATTCATCACTAATCCTAACCGAGACACTCCAGCCATAGGCGCATCAGACACCCCTAAAGAAAACTGCCCTAAAGGGATAACCTCATCGGTTGTGCTATCGCTGCCACCACAAGCGCTTAGTAATAAAACCGTAGATAACATTAATACTGAATAATAAGTTTTCATCACACGTCCTCTATGTATTCGAAACCCAACCAGTGTTGCGCACAAAGAGGTACCTAAATTTGATCAACATCAACAAACTGCGTTTAAAACAGTATGTTTTTTAACCTTAAACTCACCATCTACAGTGGACTTACGCATAACCTAACCTAGCCACAGCGAGAAAACCATACTTAACATGCGCGGATATAATATGGATCTACAATCTTACTTTATTTCCAATTCGACGATAAAAGTACGTAGAATGAACCAAAGTAGTAACGACTTTCAATCAGGACGAATAGATGAAAACCAAACTTAATGCGATCGCATCAGCCCTATTTTTATTCCTTGCTCCAGCAGCAATGGCCGCCGATGTCGCGGTGATCACCTTAGAAAATGGCGCCAATGTTCGCCTAAAAGACGATTTCACTTGGGAATACATCATTACTGAAACCGTAACCCAAGCAGAGCTCGCCGCTAAAGCAGGCATCACAGAGCAAACAAGCATAGCACCCCCCGCTACAATTGCACCAGCAGCCCCTGTTGCAGCGCCAAAGGTAACCATTCCCACTGCGCCAGCAGTTGATACTCAGATATCAACTACCCGTTTAACAGCAGCGGCGTTAGCACAGCCAGAATTATTAGCGAGTACGGCTAAAGATGGCATTAAAATCACCCTTGCAGACACAAAATGGAAAGGCGATAAACTCGGCTTAGTGTTCGATTTTGACAGCACCAGCAACGAACATGTCACGGTTGTTGAAGTTGAAGTGAGTTTTTACAATGACATGGGTGAGTTGCTTAAAACAGAAAAGCTTGAAGCCTGGGAAGCGATATTCCGTATGCCAGAAACTTACCTGCGTAAAGGCCAGCATCGTCAAAGTGATGCAATTTGGGTAGAAGGTATTAATAAGCAGCAATGGCAAAAACAGTTGATAAGCTTAAAAATTGTTGAAATTGAATCACGCTAGGTCAATAGCTAAACACTAAAGTATCTACGAAATATAACAGTCTGGATTAGAGTCATTACCAGCAATATAACCTTAACATCAATAAAAAAGCCCAAATGAAATAGCATTTCATTTGGGCTTAATTTTATGGTGCCTGTTACTAACGTTAGTTTAATAACTCATGCTCTTTAGGCAGCTGCTTACTAATCCACAATATCAATTTATGTTTGCGATTCGGGCCATCATCTTTATCTTCGGCCAAGGGCTGAATTAAATTGTCTTGCACTAATAATCGATAAATACACTCGATTTTATCTTTTGGTGAAATGCCTTTGCCAAAATCATCAAAACCACGCTTTTGCGCATATCCCATGCCAATCTCCATCGCGAGCTTGAGCAGTTTTGTATCGTGTTTACCTGCTTTCATCTATCACCCTCATCGTGCTACTTATTGCTATTAAGCTACGCGAATATAGCCAAATTAGCACTACAATTGCGCTCGATTTGCAGCAAAATCTAACAAATATCACTATTGGCAACTTTAGTTACAATAATTAATCTTAGTTAATCCCTTTAACCTTTGCGGCAAGGCACAGGCTTGGTATTGTATTAAGTTATACCAACTGATGAGCAACCGCTTATTTTTGAGTTTGGTACGATTTCATTACGTTTTTATTGTCACTATTCAGCCACGCAACACATTTTGAATAGGCATACAAACACCTAAAAGGGCCAAGACCCAAGGATATTACAATGCGTAAAACACTTATTACCACTGCAGTTAGTGCTGCATTGATGCTCAGCGCGTGTTCAGAGCAATCAGCAAACACCTCAGCGGCAGCCGAAACAGTAGAAGCATCAACCATGACCCAAGCACCAGCAACTGCTGAAAACGTTCTGTTAACACCAAGCCCTTTACAATACATGGCTCCTCAGTTCGACAAGATAACCACCAGCGAATACTTACCAGCATTTGAGCAAGGCATAAAAGAACATAATGCTGAACTCGCAGCAATTACTAATAACAGTGAAGCGGCCACATTCGACAATACCATTGTTGCACTTGAAAAAACCGGTGCGATTTTAGATCGCACACAACGGGTATTTTTCAATCTGTCAGGGCTCATTTCAGATGACAACTTCACCAGTATTGAAGAACAAATAGTACCGAAACTAACGGCACATCAAGACAATATCTATCTTGATGATAAGTTATTTGCTCGCATTCAAGCGGTTTATAAAAACAAAGCAACATTAACTGGTGAAGACTTACGTTTAGTTGAAGTGTATTACGACCGTTTTGTCCGTGCCGGCGCTAAACTGTCTAATGCAGACAAAACTAAAATGCGTGAATTAAACGGTGAATTGGCTAAATTTGAAACCAGTTTCTCGCAAAACGTATTGAAATCATTTAAAGATGACGTCATCGTCGTTACAGACAAAGCCATGCTAGATGGCTTATCAGACAGTGACATCGCTTCATTGGCCGCTGCCGCAAAAGATGCTGGCAAAACGGGCTACATGATCACCTTAGTCAACACCACCACTCAGCCGCTATTGTCTAGCCTGAAAAACCGCGATTTACGTAAACAGCTATGGGAAACTTCAGCTTATCGCGCCATGGACACTAACGCGCCATTAAACATTAAAATTGCTCAACTGCGCGCACAAAAAGCTGAACTACTCGGCTACCCAACATGGGCTGCTTATTCTCTTGGCGACCAAATGGCCAAAACCCCAGAAGCCGTTTACGAAATTCTCGACGATTTAGCCCCTAAAGCACTGGTTAAAGCAAAAGTGGAAGCCGCTGATATTCAAGCTGAAATCGTTAAAGACGGTAAAGACTTCAAACTTGAACCATGGGACTGGGCTTACTATGCTGAAAAAGTTCGTAAAGCCAAATATGACCTAGATGACGGCCAAGTTAAGCCATACTTTGAAATGAATACCGTATTAAACGACGGTTTATTCTTTGCAATGAATAAGCTTTACGGCATCACGGTAAAACCTCGTACTGACTTACCTGTGTGGCAAGAAGACGTCACCGCATATGAAATCTTTAATAAAGACGGTAGCTCTATTGGTTTATTCTATTTAGACCCATACGCGCGCCAAGGCAAGCGTGGCGGTGCATGGATGGATGAGTTAGTCAGCCAGTCATTCTTAAAAGGCACTAAGCCTGTTGTCTACAACGCACTGAACATTCCAAAGCCAGCCGACGGTCAACCAACGCTAATGACATTCGACGAAGTGAGCACCATGTTCCATGAATTTGGGCATGCTATTCACGGGTTATTCTCACAAGTTAACTATCCAAGCCTTGCTGGTACGTTAACAGCTCGTGACTTTGTTGAGTTTCCATCACAAGCAAACGAAGACTGGAGTATCGACCCACAAGTGCTAGCCAACTACGCTAAGCACTATAAAACGGGCGAACCTATTCCAGCAGAGCTACTGGCTAAAGTATTAAAGTCGCATACCTTTAACCAAGGTTTCGGCACAGTTGAATACTTAGCAGCAGCCTTACTGGATATGGAATGGCACTCAATTACTTCAGATGCTGAAATCACTGACGTGGCAACCTTTGAAAAACAAGCACTCGCAAAACACGGTTTGGATTACACACCAGTGCCTCCTCGCTATAAAACTACCTACTTTAGCCACAGCTTCGGTGGCGGTTACTCAGCAGGTTACTACGCGTACTTGTGGACTGAAGTTTTTGCCGCTGACGCGTTCTCTTACATGATGGATAACGGTGGATTAACCTTAGAAAATGGC
Source organism: Shewanella sp. SR43-8 (assembly GCF_014163775.1). Taxonomy (NCBI): domain Bacteria; kingdom Pseudomonadati; phylum Pseudomonadota; class Gammaproteobacteria; order Alteromonadales; family Shewanellaceae; genus Shewanella; species Shewanella sp. SR43-8. The sequence goes on from NZ_JACJDX010000014.1 coordinate 35,825, forward strand.
CAAAAATACCGTGACACTATTTTGTCAAAAGGTAACAGCCAAGATCTGATGCAAGACTACATCGACTTTACTGGTAAGAAACCATCAACGGATGCTTTACTAAAGCGTCGTGGTTTAGTTAACTAGGTATTATTGTCGTTACAGCAGCCTCTCTTGTTGGCAATTCGCCAGTAAGAGAGGTCAGTAGCGAAAGCGCGTTAAAGACTAAAAAGGGTAAATATTGTGCAAACGCGAGCCTTTTTGTGTCATTTTGCACATTTGTTGTGCCATCGAACACATCAAGGCTTTACATTTTCGCCAATACCCTTATTATTCACCGCGTTCGGAGGGATGGCAGAGTGGTCGAATGCACCGGTCTTGAAAACCGGCAACGGTTTATCCCGTTCTAGGGTTCAAATCCCTATCCCTCCGCCACATTCAAATAAAAAGGCCCGCTATTTATAGCGGGTCTTTTTATTGGGCGAAAGATAGGACTTTGAGCCCAAGAGCTCCACTTTGTTACAAACAAGCCATTACTCAGCAACCTCAAAAAAACAACCTGATTTGCTGATATCCATTAAATAATATGCCTTTAAGCCAACCATCTTCTCTTAAGTACAAAACAAACCTGCACTCTTTAAGGACCTTATTCAATGTGTTCGGCCGAATATAGCACGTCAAATAGTGTTAAATTTAGGCTTATTAACTAAATAATGACAGTGTTATTTTTAACAAAACACTTTTAACAAAACGGCAACCATTGTACAATTTTGTGGCAACAAGTGGGCTCGAATAGTTGCTGAAATAGATAAAATTTCGGCAAGACCTACACAGGAATAATAATTTAAGTCGAAGGAATCGATATGAGAATTGTTTATTTAATGCTTACCCTTTTGTCTTTTCAAGCTATAGCTCTTGAAGACAAAGATTTTGTAAAAACTTATGACCTCAATAAAAACCACTATTACTTAAGCACTGGATTTAAAAACTATGAACATTTTAATCACTTTTCAGTCAAAGCTGGTACTTTTTTTCAAGCTTGTAATGACAATGGACTACAGCCTTGGGTAATAAAGCATGGTGAGGTCGTACCACAATTGCTATGGGAGGATGGTTCAAAATACATTAACTGTTCATCAATTCAACAGGTAAATAACAATACATATCAGCTAAGTAAAGATGAAGTTTTATTTAATCCTTTTCCAACGAATAATATATTTGTTACGGATGGAACAATCCAAGGAACTCGAATATTCAACGAGTTTGAATTAATAAAAGAAAGCATTGGGACGTTTAAAGATCCTGTTGAAATCCCTCAAAACATATTGAAAATTGGGAATGACAACTACCTTTACTCACTGCCTGATGGTAACTATTTATTCAATATAATAACGAAAAAAAGCCATAAATTTCATAATTTAGAGCGTTTTTACAATCAAAGAGAGTGCTCACTTTGGGGATCTTCGGTAGCTTGCATATTGGAAGGTAAACTTTACATTTCAGATGGAACAGTAAACGGAACAAGGTTAATTTATGAATCTGATGACGAAGACCAATATAACTTTTCTGACACCAACAAACAAGATGAATTTGTTACTCTTACTTTATTAGGGGAACAATCTAAACTCATTAAAATAAATATTGAAACAGGTGAGAAGCATACTTTATACGAGGCGAGTGAGAAATGGTTTTTATCCAAGAAAATCATACATACCAATGACGCTTCATTTTTTGTAGCATTAGCCATAAGCTCACTAAATGAATCAGAACTCACATATAATTTATTCAAATATAATAATCAAACTAAAAAATCAGATTTTATCTATAGAGATAAAGTGGAAAATTATTGGGGCGACTTATCAATATACTATATAAAAGATCAACTATTAATAAAAGGTAATAGCAATCCTCACTCTAACAATCCAGACGATTTCTTTTCATTAAGCAGTGATAATACGTTATCAGAAATAAAATTACCAGCTAATGAAAATCAAGTAGGATACATAAATCAAACAGATAATGAGATTTACTTTTACTGCGCTAATAATGGTGAACATATAAAGGCTTACTCGCCAGAAACAATGACATTTTCGGATACATTTTTTAGTCAAATAAATTATATCTCTCAATCATTTGTCCATGACAACAAATTATTTGTTGATAAAATCTTAAAAGAAGCTAGTTATGGAAATGGATTACATATATTCAACAATATCACTAAAACATTTGACTATGTTTCAAGCGTAGAGAAAGGTACGCGTACAGTTTCAAGTGACATTCGTTTTTCTAGTATGAATAATTCAGATATTTTTGCTTATGGTTGGTTAGATGAAGAAATAAAACCTTTAGAAAAATTAGGTTTTAATGAAAGAAATGGAAACCATGTATTTTTTAAAATGTCGGTTGAAAATGGGGTGGAAGTAATTAACCAAACCTTACCTACCGATTATCCGAAATACGGAAATAACGCTATAACAAATATAGAAAATGATGTCTTTTATTTGTTAAATGGAAAAGTAAACAAGTATGATAACTCAGCTCAATCTTCGAGTGAAGTATTTAATTATGACAGAGATATTACTGGTGGCTGGATAAATAAGTTATTATTCACAGATGAAAATAGATTGTTTGTAGAAGCTAGCGCTAACGAATTAAGAGTTATTGATACACAATCAAGTAAATCTTTCTCAACTAGTGATTTGGGTTTAGAAGCTGATTCGGTGTACCAGTGCGGGCAACTTGTATCCCAGAAGTTTTCATATGATACTGAAACGAAAATGAACTTTCACAAATGGAATGGCAGTCAATATACTCTTAAACAATCAATAGGCCTCCTATCCAGCAGTTATGATGTATATCACTTAGATAATAAAAATGCTAAATTTTATTACCTTAAAGCAATATATAATCAAGATTATGTTCCTAAGCAAACACTTTCAATTTATTCTTTCGATTGCCAAACTGAAAAATCTGAAAAGCTATATTCGCTTGAAGAAGATGAAAATACTCAAGATATACAGTATCTTGATAATAAAATAATATTCTCAAGCTATTTATATGGAGCTAATGGTTACACTTCGAAGTTGCAATCTTTAGATCTTAACACAAAAAACTTGACGATTTTACATGATGACTATTCTCAGTTTAATTCTGCCTCTATGTTTTATACGAATAAGGGCGCGTATCATTTCAAATTAGAGGATGGAAAATTTAGATTTTCTTTGATCTCAAATAATACCAGTACTGAACTGAGTAGTTTGAATATCTCCAATATGTTTATGTCTATTTCACCATTCACGCTTGATAATGACCCAAAGAGCTGGATATTTCTACCCGTTACACTTTTAGATGGACTGCTTCAATTAGCAGTATATATGCCTGAGTATGACCGTTGGCACACAATAAAAATTCCAAACGTTTATAATGAAACAACTTTTATTTCGCAAAGTTTTTATTTGGACGGACATTATTATTTCCCATATGAATCTTACCCATATGGCTACGAAATGTTTACTGTAAATCAAAACTGCTTAGTATCTCAAGTTGTTCACGATGAACAATGTAAAACACCGTACGAAAATAGGCCTCCCATCATGCTAAATATTGATAGCCCAACGTTGGAAGCTAATCAGTATCTTTATATTCCAACCAGAGCATGGGATGAAGACATGGATAAGTTAACATACTCTATTAGCCAAACACCTAGCTGGGTGAAGTTTAACTCTGAAAATGGAGAAATTTATGGTCAAATTCCAGCAGATTTCAATACAAATATAGACAATATCATTGTCACTGTTTCAGATGGCACACAAATAACATCCAGTTTGCCATTTTCTATTAATATCAAAACCGATGATGGGGGAGATGGTAATACTGACACTAACGAAAACGATGGAAGTAATGAGACAGACCTACCAACACCTGATAACTCTGACAAAAGCGGTTCATCTGGCGGTACAATGTTCGTTGAAATGTTATTAATCATTCTTGTACTGCTATCGAGACAAAAAATGTTGGTAAACTATATCAATTATAAAATACGAAGAAATAGGACCAAGCTTAATAGCTTTCGATGAAACAGACCTTTTGAAAGAGCAAGTTAAGAACTGCGCGAAACGGTTAGTCTAGCGATATGGTTATAAACGGGAGAATCTCTCATTGAGATCTCTCCCAATGTTTAATAACAATAAACAGGGCTGTAAAAATTAATGTTCGCTGCTGAATAGACTACTAATTTAACAAGAATTATTTAACTATTTTGATTGAAATTGATGAACTGAGTACATTGAGCATAACTATCACCAAAACAATGAAAACGAATTATGTTAATTGCCAATATATGGCTTGGTTTTATTGGTTGGGAAACTTTAAAATGATATCAATCAAGTATTTTATTATTATTCTGGCCGTAATTAGCTTCTGCGTTTGGCCGAGTAATTATAAGTCTACTTATATAACAAGAGTAAATGCAACAAGCTACGATGTAGAAATACAAGTTAAAGCAAGTGAAATATACGGTATGTACAAAATTGATGTAAAGATAGGAAGTATTCCAAAAAAATTTCATTGTTTAAAATTACATAAAGTAGATCTTGGTATTTATGGTGATAAAGGACCAATTGCTATTACCCCTTTAAATTTGAATTCTGACGGTGATTTATATTATTCTTTTTATTTGAAAAAGGATATTTTGGTAAGAACAAGTATTGGGATAAACTATTCCAATACCTTGAGTGAAAGCCAATGTGAGCAATTGTCTTTGAATGCGTTTATCGTTGAGTTGTCAGCTTGGAAAACAAGCAATTCGGATGTTTTACAATTAGATGAGGAATAACCCATAAAGTATTCAGCTGAAAAGTATATAAAACAATTTTTAAAGGCTCATAATTATTGACTTTTTCACCTTCAGGAATAAAGTCAATCTTAGTTAGCAATTGCAGACTTTGAAGGTATTAATCCGTGCAAATAAATGAATTTAAACGACTATTTTAACTACTCAATTTGAGAGCCTGGGTTCAAATCCCTCCGCCACATTCAACGGGGAAGCCTCATCAGCAATGATGGGGCCTTTTTTGTGATAGAATCAGCTTTTTTGATTACTGCGTAATTACACGAGAATTTTAATGTTTTCAGTTTGTGTTAATTCATTCTATACATAGTTTATGTATTCATTTAACGCTATATGCCGCATTACTAAATGTAATTCTGTGTAATCGTTGAGGCATACATGCTGACTTTATTTATTGAGAAATAGTTACTCGAAGTATTGAGGTACTTTCCTATATAAGCCATTATTTACTGGCTAGATTGCGCTTAACCGAATGAACTGATTTATATACAGGTATAAATAGATTTAGCTTAATTACAATGAAACTACTCATTAGGTAAGCCTAAAGTCGTAATGTAGATTTATTTCGGAAAGTATAATTGATTGATAATATTGCAAATAAATATTATCGCTTGTTTTTCAAACGACATTAACGCACAACCTCGGTTGATTTGGGAATATTGAGAGTATTTTATCACTTTACATCAAAGACATAGAAAATGTAGGATGATATAAATCAATAACTTGAATAGCGGACTTTATCGGGCGAGCCGTTCAATAATCTGTTATGCAAAGTGGGTAAATGACCAAATTTTGGATTAATCATAAAATCGATATTGTCATTTTAGCTGTAATACTTTTAAGTATATCGGTTTGGTTTTTTCATGTCTGGTCAGATGAAAATATCGCAGAAATAGATTTAAGTAATAGCGCTATCTCATGTGAACTAAATGGAAAGTTTAGTACCTATTCAGTTCGATTTTCAAAAAATGGCACAGACTATTTCATGACTAAAAAATACAATTTTTGCGAATTGTACAGAGATGAAATACGTGGTAAATCAATAAAGGGGGAGTACCTTAAAGGTAATAACCTGTTGAAAAAGATTGAGGTCGATGGTGCTAGCTATCATGAGCAGTTAGCACTTAGTGCTTACTTTTCTGGCCTACTATTAGCATCGCTCTGCTGGGTATTTATTCGAACCCCCATAAAGTGGGTTGCACTTAAAATGCATAACAAGACTCTAAATTAAGATTTACCATGTCTGTCATACCATTTGCTGAGCAAATCGCCCGCCAGCACATGGTTCACTTATTAGAAGGGCGTTACTGTTTTGAGGAGCAGATTTGAAATTCATTTCATTAATTGGCATTGCATTATCGTTCTCAATAGCGGCACAACCTAACCTGATTAACGTTAATGAGTTTCAACTTGAATACGAAGTTGCTGGGCAGGGTAAGCATACCGTTTTATTGGAAGCTGGTGGTGGTGCAAGCATGTCTGATTGGGATACTGTTTTCAACCGAATAGCAGAGCATGCAACGGTCATTCGCTATTCTAGAGTTGGTAATGGCAAATCAACAGTTATTAAGCGTCATTTTACGTCGAATGATTATGCAGACTACGCTAGTGAACTTTTAGTTAATTTGAATATTAAACAGCCTGTCATTTTGGTCGCTCATTCATATGGTGGCAGCATCGCAAGAGACTTTGCAACTGCTTATCCAAAACAAGTAAAAGCGCTCTTATTGTTAGATCCGTCCTCTGAACATGATGTTGATATATTGCGGGCCATTGATTTAGAAAAAGCGAACCGAGAAATTGCTCAAATCAAGCTAGATGATGTGGCTAATGGTATGTCAAACCAATATCTCGATTTTTGGAGTAAAAGACCGCTTCCTGATTATCCACAGATCAAAGATATACCCGTAACAGTTATTGCCTCGGTCAGGAAAACAAAGAATCCTGCTAACTTGTTTTTTACCGATGAAGGCAGAAAAATGTGGGGGGAACTGTGGCAAACTTGGGCTGGTGCATTTCCACAGGGGAAAACTGTTCTAACAGAAAAAAGTGGCCATTTTGTTCAGGTGGATGAACCTGAGCTAGTTGTAAATGAGCTTTTAGCCTTGATGCAAAAGCTGGACAAACAATAACAAGTAAAGGCAACTGACGCGCATCGTGCAGCTGCTTTAAGCATTATGTTTTTTGTAGTTTCAATTAAAAAGGAGTTTATTATGGGAGGTATAAGTATTTGGCAAATTTTGATTATTCCTGTTTTTATAATATGGATGTTACCTTGGATACTAGCTTTAGTTTCTAAGAAAGCAAAAGGTGCACAGAAAGTAATTTGGTTTCTAATGTCGTTTTTTATATCCTGGATAGGGTATTTTGTTTATTACTTTGTTGTAATCAAAGAACTCCCAGAAAACAACACATAACAAGAGACTATGGCTCAATAACTATACTATAACTATGATTCAGCTTTAGCATTTCTGACTGAACATCATTTTTTATGGCGACATTAGATAGACAATTTACTCATTCAATACCCCTGCAACCCGCGTATACAGGCGTCTTAGAAATAGGAAACACCTCCCCGATTCGCCGCATTAAAGACGAAGGGCTCATCAGCAATGATGAGCCTTTTTTCATTTGACGAAAGATAGGACTTTTAACCCATGGGTTCCTTTTTATGTAAGCAAGCTATCCCTCCGCCACATTTATCGAGAGAGCTCAGTTGTGAACATTGTTTTTTGGATTGAGTCATTTGAGTCCAGAAGTTTCTATCTATTAAAATTGAACCAACAAAAACCTTAAGATTAACTGAAATTGAAAAGTTGATTTGTAACAAAATCTGTTTTTACCATTATCTACCATTGGTTTGCTTTGGTTATCGCCTTATACTTTTGAGCTCAAATATTAAAACAACAATGTTGGAAGCAAGCGATATGACTATTGGGACTGCTCCGGTAAGTAAAACACATTCATTTATGACTGTGTCCCTTATTGAATTATGGGAACGCTTTGGCTATTACGGCATGCAAGCGCTGATTGTGTACTTTATGGTGCAGCGACTTGGCTTTGATGACTCTCGCGCGAACTTAGTGTGGAGTGCCTGTGCGGCACTCATTTATGTATCACCGGCGATTGGTGGCTGGGTTGGGGATAAGATCCTCGGCACTAAACGCACTATGCTGCTGGGCGCAGGGATTCTGTCTCTGGGTTATGCGCTAATGGCCGTACCCACTGAAAATACGTGGTTTATGTTTTCAGCGCTCGGTGTGATTGTAGTCGGTAATGGCCTGTTCAAACCAAATGCCGGTAACTTAGTTCGTAAGATTTACGAAGGTGATGACTCTAAAATCGACAGTGCATTTACCATCTATTATATGGCGGTAAACGTCGGTTCGACCTTCTCTATGTTACTGACACCTTGGATTAAAGATTACGTTAATGCCGAGTATGGTAACGAATTTGGCTGGCATGCGGCCTTTGCCGTGTGTTGTGTCGGTATTTTGGTAGGTTTAGGCAATTATGCACTCATGCGTAAAAGTTTAGCCCACTTTGGTTCAGAGCCTGATACGCGCCCTGTAAACAAAAAAAGCCTTGCCATCGTATTGGCGCTAGCTGCATTGTCGGTAGTCGCTTCAGCTATTATTCTTGAATATGAAGCGGTTGCCCGTGTCTTCGTTTACGCCGCTGGTGTAGCGGTATTGGCAATCTTCTTTCACTTGATCCGCACCAGCGAAACCAGTGAACGAGCAGGACTGATCGCAGCGCTGATCCTCACAGTGCAAACCGTGTTCTTCTTTATTTTCTATCAGCAAATGTCGACTTCATTAGCGTTGTTTGCCCTGCGTAATGTGGACTGGGATTTCCAATTCTTTGGTACTCATTTATGGACTTGGTCACCAGCCCAGTTCCAAGCATTGAACCCATTATGGATCATGGTGTTAAGCCCTGTACTTGCGTGGAGTTATTCGTGGGCGGGTCGCAATAATAAAGACTTCTCTATCGCAGCGAAATTTGCCCTCGGTTTTGCAGTAGTGGCTATCGGCTTCTTTATCTATGGCTTTGCCGATCAATTTGCTGTCAATGGTAAAACCTCTTCATGGATCATGATCTGGGGCTATGCCTCATATTCTTTAGGTGAATTGCTGGTGAGTGGCCTTGGTCTTGCGATGATTGCCCGCTACGTGCCAGCGCGTATGGGCGGCTTTATGATGGGAGCCTATTTCGTCGCCTCAGGCATTTCACAGTATCTGGGCGGTGTGGTCGCTAACTTCGCCAGTGTGCCGAAAGATTTAGTTGATCCACTGCAAACCTTACCTGTGTATACCAGCCTATTTAATAAACTGGGTATCGCAGCCGTGGTTTGTACCTTTATCGCCCTTGCCGTATTACCGCTGATGCGTCGCCTGACGGAGACTCACAACTCACATAACACAGTTATTGATGATGTTGGTGACAGTGCAGCAGCATCGCTACGTGATGTAAAAGCCGAGCAGTAATGCCGAGCTGACAAAGCTTTATTGAATAAAAATCAACTGCCGATAAGCCATGCTCGTCGGCAGTTTTTTTATGACTTCATTCATCTAAAAAACCTACCGTCATTAAATCAGCCTGTTTCCCCTGTAAATTGTCATAAAAGGCTATCGTTACTTAACCAAAAAGCCGTTATGTTAATGACCTAAGGGTTGGCGGCGATGTTAGCCGGGCAATAATATTAAGCTCAATGTCATGCTGTCCGAACTCAACATTAGTACATATCCTGAGTTCAGGTGACTTACTCTCAAGGAGTCGATAGTAATGAAAAAAATCTACTTAGTGTTATTAGCCTTGGTTTCGATGTCATCGGTTGCAGATGATGGCGGCTTAGCTGACCAAATGAAAGCGCTTGATATAGCGGTGTTTGACTCATTTAATCATTGTGAAAACCCTGAAGAACTGCAGAAACATGCGAGCTACTTTGCCACTGATGTCGAGTTTTATCATGATAATGGCGGAGTAACCTGGGATCGTGACACCATGATCGCCAATACGAAAAATAATGCCTGTGGCCATTACACTCGAAAGCTGGTTGAGGGCTCTTTTAACGTCCACCCGATTAAAGATTTTGGGGCGATTACCGAAGGGGAACATATCTTTTGTCACAATAAAACCAACCAATGCGAAGGTAAAGCTGACTTTGTCATGGTTTGGCGTAAAGTAGACGACAAATGGCAAATAACTCGAGTATTAAGTTACGGTCACCGTGAAAATAAATAAAAGGATATTAATAATGTACAAACAGATTTCAATTATTACACTCAGCATGATGCTGTTAATGGGCTGCTCTGGCACTGTACCGACCTTAGGCATCAATAATAGCCAATTGACCCCCTGCCCTAATTCGCCAAACTGCGTTAATAGCCAACAAACCTCAGCAGATGAAGAGCACGCTATCGCACCGCTGTATTTCAGCGGAACCCAGCAGCAAGCACAAGTGCGCCTGTTACACATACTCAAGACTGCAGAGCGTGCCAATATCGTTGTGGTTGAGGACGATTATATTCGCGTAGAGTTTACCTCGCAGATAATGCGCTTTGTCGATGATGTGGAGTTTTACTTCCCATCAACCGCAGCGGATAAAATAACCATACATGTTAGATCAGCTTCGCGTATTGGCAGTTCTGATTTTGGGGTGAATCGTGAGCGAATAGAAAAAATCAGAGGTGAATTTAATGCCTTTAAACCACAATAAAAATCACCAAAATCATTTATAGAGGTATTGATAAAGCCAGCAATGACTTAGCTTATAGCAGTATTATTTGAACGACAATAAACTCGATACACGCGAGCATTTATCTGCTCATTAACGAAAACTATCTGTAAATGTACCTTTTAAATGTCCATTTTTTCGTTTGCAGCGTCAGTCTTATGGCTAATAATAGAGGCTACTAACATTGGTCTATTCAACTAGGTCCATCAAGGATAACGTCATCAGAGTCTGGAGTAAGAATGAATAATAAAATTATCGGAATTGTGCTTGTCATTGCGGGTATTTTTTTAGCTTTGTGGGGCTACAATATTTATGATTCAGCGAGCTCTCAATTTACTAGGGCATTAAGTGGTGATACACCGATAGAAGCATGGGCAGGAATGGCAGGGGGTATCATTTGCGTGTTAATTGGTATCACAAAGTTAAAGTAAAGCCATTTTACCCGCGTTACTGATTTATGGTTTATCGCGTTGTGATGCTCATCAGTCAGGTAAATAATAAAAAGCGTCTATTGACGCTTTTTATTATTTATAGGGCAAGATAACAACACTCTGTTATGTAAACCCATAGGGTAATCAGCTTATTGGGCTGGATTAACCCCAGGGGTAACTTCATCGACACTAAAGTCTGTTTTGGCCGATTGAATGGCATTAATCGCTTCAGATGTCAGTGTATTATTGCCTGTCAGTAAGTCGTTTAAATTACCTGACTCTGCATTAACTAGCCCCAACTCGCGCAGCATGGCATCGACAACAGGTGCGTTGGCACGATAATTTAATGCCGCGGTTGTCACTTGCTCAGCAATACCACCTTGCGATGGGTTACTCTCACCATTGCCAAACTGATTACCCGTACCATAGCCTTGTAAAATCTTAATGCCTTCGATGTTTTCCAGTGGTTTAACCGCTTGTGCGACAATTTCAGGTAAGGCTTTTAATATCGCTAATGATCTTTGTAAGGCAATTTGTTCGTTGCTCAGTACGTTTTCAGCTTCGTACTGCGCCCGCTTACCTGCCGCTTCTACTGCATAGATTTTCTCATCGGCTGAGGCTTTGAGCATCTTAGCGTCTGCACTGGCACGCGCTTCAATTAAAATGGCACTCGCTCTATCTTCCGCGGCAATTTTTTCTGATTCCGCTCTAACAGTAACACCTACTGCGTCGCGCTCAGCTTCTTTGCGGGCGTCAATAACTTCGATGTCTTTACGACGATTAGCTTCAGCAGTTTGGCGCGCTGTTATCACCGCTTCTTCTTTTTCTACCTTAGTTTTTTCCGCTTCTGCGGCGCGAGCACGGGCAGCAGACTCTTCTTCTGACTTAGCGGCTACGGCAATGCGTTTGTCTTGTTCTGATACTTCGATATCGCGTTGCTGCTGAATGCGTGACTGTTCAATAGACTTATATTTTTCAATTTCACGGGTTTCGATGTCTTTGGTTTTTTCAATTTCAGCGGTTTCAATTGCGCGCTCTTTAGCAATTTCGGCTTCACGCTCTTCGCGGGCTTTGTTTTCTTTTTGTTTAATGATTTCAGCTTTTTGATCGGCACGTTTAAATTCAAGTGACTGTTGCTGCGCGAGGCGTGCTTCTTCTTCCGACTTTTCAATCTCTAACGATTCTTTTTCTGCTTCAAGATTACGCTGTTCAATTTTGATGCGGTTTTCTTGTTGAATATCGTTGGTTTCTTTACGTTTTTCTTCAATGATTTTAGCTAGACGTGCCCGACCTTCGGCATCAAAAGCATTATTTTCATTAAAGAATTGCAAGTCAGTTTGATCAAAACCCGTCAGTGAAACAGATTCGAGTTCTAAACCGTTTTTCTCAAGATCGTTGGCGACATTATTCTGCACTCGCTGAACAAAGTCAGCGCGCTGCTCGTGCATTTCGGTCATGGTCATTTCAGCTGCCACGGTACGTAATACGTCGACAAACTTTGATTCCATTAATTTTTTGAGTTCTTCAACACGATTAGTACGAGTGCCTAAGGTTTGTGCCGCCATAGAAATCCCTTCGGCATTCGGCGCAACTCGTAAATAAAAGTCGGCTTTTACATCCACACGCATTCTGTCTTTGGTGATCAAGGCATCTTTCTGGTTTTTTTCGACTTCAATACGCAGAGTATTCATGTTGACCGAAATCGTTTCGTGCAGCACTGGCAGTACAATTGCGCCACCATCTTTAATGATTTTCTCACCGCCAAAGCCTGTACGCACAAATGCCATTTCTTTGCTGGCGCGTTTATACAGTTTGGCAAAAATAAGCCCTATTACAATCAAACCTAATATAACTAGGCCTGCAATTAATAAGATAAAGCTGCTTCCAGAATCAAAGCTTGTTAAGGTTTCCATTTAATGTCCTTTTAAATACAACAGAGTAATTCGATCATGTCAGCACAATGCAATGGCATGACCGTTTGAAAATATAGAGTGATTATTATTAAGTTAACTAAATTTGTGCAGCCGTCCACACCTTGCCTTTGCGAGCTAACAGTACAACTTCCGCGCCTCGGACAAATTCAATACCTAGGCGTTCTGGCTCAACTAATACATAGTGTTTTTGTTGAAATTCGTCACGTGCCACCGCCTCTGTAGGCATGCCTTTAACTGCACGCCCCTGAGTAATGGTAGCGACGCAACCGACAAGAGAGTCAACAGAAATCGCCGAGGTTTCATTTTTAGGAAGAATATTAGCAACAGCATTGCCGAGGAAATGACTAGAAATAAGCGTAATAATAAACGCGATAGGTACAGTGATAAGTTGCGGCAGTAGTGCTGCTGAGATTTGTAGGCTAGTAAAGTTAATTACATAGCCTGCAATCGCAAAGCTACTTAATATCAACACCAGCCAAATAAGCAGCGGTAAACGATCAAGGCACAACCAGCCCAATAAACCTGTCATGCCGGTGATAGACGTTTCAGCATCCATATCGACATCAGTATCAATATCGACTGATAACGAGTTGTCTAACGCGCTAAAAATGCTTAAACCAGCAATCATTGCGATAAGCTCAAACGTGCCCAACATGATCACTATTACCAGTGCAATTGAAAAAGGCACATTTCCATGAGCGCTCAAAAATGCCAGCATTGTTCCTCCATTAACGATGTGAATTCCATTTATTCGTAAATTATCACGTTATTTTGCAATAGGATATCAGGCAATAACGCTTTTCAACATAAAACTAAAATTAACCAACATTATTGTCTCACATCATAATAAATTAATTGCACCCACAAGGGTAAATAGATAATTATTGATCAGTACAATATCGTCCTAGGGTAACTATTCGCTCAATTAGATCATCGCGCATTTCTCCTAAGTTGAGATTAAATATGCTATTCACCAGCTGAGCATATACCATTAGGCAGTGATATTATCTTTCCCTAATAATCCAAATTGCCAATTCTAACTATCTACTATTAATTGCCAATAATCATGATTGGCGCAGGAGTGTCGGTGTTAACAGATCCATTATTTTGGTTAGTGGCTATTCCAGCAGTATTAATCACAGGTATGTCAAAATCAGGTTTTGCTGGTGGTGCTGGCGGGTTAACTGTGCCGTTATTAGCATTAGCGATTAGCCCCGCAACCGCTGCGGCAGTGATGCTACCCTTGCTCGTTTATATGGACTTTTTAAGTGTACGCTCGTGGTGGGGGAAACAAAATACAGCACAATTGTGGATTTTATTGCCTGCTGCTATCGTCGGTATTGTGGTGGCTTATCTATTATTTGATCAACTTAATGAACAATACTTACGCGGTATACTTGGCGTGATTTCATTAGGGTTTGGCATCTACGGCCTCACATTAGGTGAATGGTCACAACGAAAACCATCCGCGCTAATGGGTAGAATGTGCGGCACCATTGCAGGCTTTACCAGCTTTGTTGCCCATGCGGGAGGACCACCATTAAATGCCTATCTGATCCCACTGCGTTTAGCTAAAACAGAATACTTGGGAACTGCCGTAGTGTTTTTTGCGGTGATAAATTTAGTTAAGTTAATTCCCTATAGTATGTTGGGGCAAATTAACCTGAGCAATTTATTAATCTCGGCATCGTTAGCGCCTATCGCTTGGATTGGCGTAAAATTGGGACTACGCATCCAGGATAAATTTGACGAAAAACAGTTTAAAAAAATCATTCTTAGCTTAATGATCATCGTTGGTTTGCGATTACTATGGACGGCATTTAACCCGTGATAGTAAAGATCACCATTAGGCTAATAAAGTCATCATATGGATCTGATAGTATGAATTTAATGGGGCTGATTTACTGATATTATTGCCACTAACCTACTTGATACCATCAGACACGTTTAACAATAAAACAAGGTAAGATATGAGTACTGATAACCGCTACTTTTATGAACCAAGCAAAGGCCATGGTCTGCCACATAATCCGCTCAATGCCATTATAGGCCCGCGACCAATAGGGTGGATTTCTTCTCGTAATGCTCAGGGCCAACGCAACCTTGCACCTTATAGCTTCTTTAACTGTTTTAACTATGATCCGCCAATTATCGGTTTTGCCAGTGTCGGCTGGAAAGACAGCGTGGCTAATATCGTTGAAACTGGCGAATTTGTGTGGAACCTCACTACCCGTAACCTAGCAGTACAAATGAATCAAACATCTGCCGCACTTCCTCATGGTACTGATGAATTTGAATTTGCCGGATTAACGCCAATAGCAGGTAATATTGTTAAGGCCGATCTTATTGCACAAAGTCCTGTTAGCTTCGAATGTAAACTGTCGCAATGCATCCAACTAACGGCAGCAAATGGTGACAAAATTGATAGCTGGTTAGTGCTCGGAGAGGTTGTGGCAGTACACATTGACAAGCATTTACTCAGCGCTGAAGGTATCTACCAAACCGCATTAGC
Organism: Shewanella sp. SR43-8; assembly: GCF_014163775.1. Classification (NCBI taxonomy): domain Bacteria; kingdom Pseudomonadati; phylum Pseudomonadota; class Gammaproteobacteria; order Alteromonadales; family Shewanellaceae; genus Shewanella; species Shewanella sp. SR43-8. The sequence goes on from NZ_JACJDX010000014.1 coordinate 51,270, forward strand.
GGATCCGGTATTTAGAGCCGGCGGCCCATCGGCTTATTATGGTATTGCTGAAGAATTACGCTTTGATTTGCACCGTCCGACGGTGTAATTGCCGCAGAGTCTCATCAACCAGGTTGTCATTGGCAGCCTAGCTGATGGCGACACAGCCAATAAAATCGTCAATGCCGTCAATAAAGCATCACTGCCTTAACCCAAGGCCAAAGCAGTGATTAAAGCCAAGTACGGTTCAAAAAGCTACCGTCTTTCTCGCTATATGTTTATTTTCAATATGATGGTTTACACCTTGAGCTAAATCCATAGTGGACGTTAGTTCAAGGTATTTTAGTCTTCTATGCCGATGCGAATATTGTCGCTTAAGGTTTCAAGTTGAGAGACTAACAACGCGATGGTTACATTCTCAGGTAATCTTAACGTCATCTTGGCACTATATACCGTTTTGCCTAAACTGGTTACTTGTACACGGTAGCATTCTTGGTGATCAACACTGACATCGAGATCCGCTAAAATTTCATTAATATCATGAGTTAACCCTGAACGATCACTGCAATCTAAAGTGAGCTTACACTCTTGAGAAAAATGTATCGATTCACTTTCAAATTCAGCATAGACAAAGGTTAGTTGGCTAAACTTCTGCTCTAATGTTTGTTTTAATAGCGTTTCTTTATCTGCATCTATCATCACCCGCATCATTGCAACAAATTGCCCATCGAGTTTAATGACTTTACTGGTCTCCCAACTTGCGCCAATTTCACGGCTTACCTGAGCAAGTGATTGCAAAAGATTGGGCTGTAAAGTCCCTAAGACCGTCGTAATAAACTTATGCTGCATATAACCTCCGATGATAAATAAACCAAAATAATGTTGGCCTATTTGATGTAGTTTTAGTTAACACCTCACCACAGACTAACTAGCAGTAGAAATTTAGTCTGTGGTCTGGGGCACAAATCACACGTTTGGTACAAAATAGGTCATAGATACTGACTTTAGCGCATTTATCCCATTCGTTAATTCGAGCAGAGGTTAACGATTAATTTGCAGTAAATATTGTTTTTGCAAGCCGCTACAAACTTAATCAGTTAGTGTTGCTTACGTCACAAATTAGCCTGCTGCAGTAACGACTTCATTAGGTGATTTGACAACAGTTTAGCCTTATATTTGAGGCCCATCACAGCAATAGCAACGACTTGAATAATATCACACCAGTTGAAGGTGTTTTCTGTATCTAATTGAATTTAAATAATTTATTACTCACATATTAATATACTTAACACACTTGTCGCACGAGGCAATACTAAGTTATTGTTTTTAAATAATAATATCTATCTTACTACTAACATCATGGCTCCCTTGTCACTTATTGCTACCCGCTGAAGCTTTCTCTAAAATGCGCGCCTTGCCCAATCGGGGTACAAATTAATCTCTAGCGACGTTATTTGGTCGTTATATTTTTCCATTAAGGAAACATCATGGTTACAAAATTAGCGAATCCTGCACCATTAGGATTAATGGGCTTTGGCATGACCACCATACTGCTCAACATTCATAATGCTGGCTATTTCCCCATTGACTCGATGATCCTCGCAATGGGGATCTTTTACGGGGGCATTGGCCAAGTGATTGTCGGCATAATGTGCTTTATGCGGGGCGATACCTTTGGTACTACGGCATTTACCTCATACGGCTTATTTTGGTTAACCTTAGTGGGGATTATTTTAATGCCTAATATGGGTGTAGCGGCCAGTCCAGCACACTTTATGGGCTGGTATTTAACCCTGTGGGGCACATTTACAGCCTTTATGTTTGTGGGTTCGTTACGCTACCCTCGAGCAAAACAAGTAATATTTGGCTCATTAACCATATTGTTTTTCTTACTGGCTGCGCGCGATTTTACTGATAATGCATTGCTTGGCACTATTGCCGGATTTGAAGGTATTTTCTGTGGTGCAAGCGCTATTTACTTTGCGATGGCGCAAGTGTTGAATGCCGAATACGGGCGTACTATTTTGCCCGTTGGTGAGTTAACGCACACCCCAAAAGTAAGGTTAAATTCGATAAAAGTATAAAAAATACAACACCTAATCTAACAGGCCGATACTAAGTCTCGGCCTGTTAGATTAGCTTTAATTGACTAAACGACACCCACATACGGTATTACTAGGCTGAAACAATACCACTACATAGTCTTTTGCCTCATCACGTTCTAGCACCTGAATAGTTAATGAATGCATACCGTTCTTATTTAAATTAATGCCACTAACATACGACAGATACTCATAATGCTCTGGTTTATAAACATTTTTACTGCCTAAATACTCTTGTTTTGTGGTCACTAAAATATCGTATATTTGCCTTTGAGTATCAATTCGGTTCACTTTTCCAGTCATCGCTAACGTTCCAGCTGAATTACCGGACAAATCGAAATAACGATAGTTAATTTGCGCCAAGCCATCTTTAGAGACCAAATCAACTAATAAGTAATGATTATGGTCTGCCTCGCCAGCTTGATGATTAAACAGTTCGGAACTGCAACTCAGCATAAAGTTTGGCGCCTTAGATGTGAGCGAGTAAATAGTCCCAATACAAGCCAGTAAACACAGCAAAATAACACTGTTGATGAGCCATAACCCTTTTCTTGCCATTATGCTAACGCCTCCAAGATTGATGCGAAGAGGCGATCTGGACTGGTGACGAATCACAAATACTCACCTGTTTAAGCCACTCTGGATTGATAAAACGCTTGGGTTGGCGCAAATCGCTAATTTTGATGTTACGAATAATCGACTGGCCAAAATAGTCGCCTCTGAAGGTAATGTTCAGCACCTGCTTATCGTGAGATAAAGATAGAAAGACTGTATTCCATACTGTCTCATGACAATGTAATAGACTCTGAGTGAGCAGCTGCCCTTGAGCAATCAACAACTCATTATTGGTGTTTGAGGGCGAATATAAAATCATTTCAACTTGCTGACCAGAATCCAAGGTTACCGTGTCGATACTCAGTGGCATAGTCGGACTGATTGAGGGCCCAAGCCGATTAAACCACCATAGACTAAGCAGCAATACGCTAAAAAGGCTTATGACCACCAGCAATACTGGTAAAGATTTGATGGTAAAACGTCTTCGTTGGTAACGGGTTTCTTTGCGGGCACGGTGATGTCTGAGCAAATAACCTTGGCCTTTTACTGTCTCAATAAGTGTTTCATGTTGCGGCCCAAGAAATGAGCGCAATGTAAAAATAGCTCTGGCAACAGACGCTGAACTAAGATGTGAACCGTCTTTATGGCCAGACTCTAATATAGGTTTAGCAACGACTTTGCCTTGATACTCGACTAATAATCTCAGTACATGTAACTCTGCTCTGGGAAGAGACCACACCAGACCACTTTCCTGATTGATCAGCTCACCTTTATCGCTATCAAACCTGCAATGGCCCAATTGCATACCAACTGCCTCAATACTTCACATAATGGCTAAAGTGTATGCAGAAAATCTTATAAAATCTGTGATCCTGCTATCTTCACGCTTTAATTCCTTATTCTTTGTAATTAATAGTGGTCAAGATTGATGTAATTGCGATATTTGTCACATCATTTCATACAGTTAATTTCAATAAATACTCAGATAAATGTACGTAAATCCTATAAATGATCAGACTTCTGTCACAAAAGACGGCTTTTTTTTGTGGCGAGTTAGTCTTCAAAGTTCAAGTTTATTCACTCAATTGAACATTATTTTAAAAGCCGTTTTATCTGGCATAAATCACACCTTTAATCGCCCCATTGCTTATCGTTAGGCCATCAAGTTGCTGTCGATATTCCGACCAGCAAAAATATGACAACAAGCCTAAGCCATATGAAGTCATAGCGCTTAAACACAACAATAATGATGATATAAGGGTGATCAAAATGAGCATAAATCGACGTCAAGCATTAACAAAAATAATTGGATTAAGCACCGCCGCAGCCGGGGCAACCCTCTTAGGTACATCAGCATTTGCTGCTACAGATGCAGATGGAAACTACCGTTTAGCGTTAGGAGAAAAACTCAAATATGCACCGTTAGATGCCATGGCTACTGCCAAGCTAGCCTATGAAACTGGCGGCGGTTGTATGCACCAAGTCTTTCACGCCATTGTGACTATGCTCGCGGTATCGGCCAGTATTGATGCTGACAAGTTTGCGACTATCCCAACAGCATTAGCCGGCTACGGCTGGGCTGGCGTGGTAGGCCAAGGTACTCTTTGCGGTAACTTAAATGCAGCAGGCATGCTGATCAACATTCTTGATGATATTAATGGCCAAAACAACGCGATTATTGGGGCTTCATTCCGTTACTATGAAACCAACGATTTGCCTTTATCTTCAGCTGAGTTCATTGCAGGGATAGGCTCCACAGCCGAAAAATCATTAGAAGTGGGGGCAACATCTATTGCTAACAGCCCATTGTGCCATTCATCCATTAGTAATTGGTCTGCGGCATCAGGAAAGCCTTTCGCATTAAAAGGTGAACGCTGTAAACGCCTATCTGCCACTATGGCTTATTACATTGTCGATCTATTGAATCGAGCTCATGGCGGCGAGGATATTTCGGTATTAGCAGAAGCGAAACCATCGGCGACAACCCAAGCATGTCAATCATGCCATGGTGTCACCGAAACGATGGGCTCTGCTGCCAGTGTGAAAAGCGACATGGAATGCACGACCTGCCATACCGGACATTACAATTAAGGAGCGCATGATGAATGTTAAATATCTTAGCGCCATATTAGCCAGTTCATTGCTAATCTTTGGCTGTAATAGTGACAATGATGACGATGTCGCGGTTATTGATCCCCCTGTGGTTGTTGTACCGCCAGTGGTGACGCCGCCAGTAGTTGTTGTACCACCAGTTCTTGATGGCATTAGTATTGATGATGCAAGCAGCGTAGTTGTTACCCTGGATACATTTAATGCTACCACTGGCTCGCTATTATTCACGGTCGCCAATAATGACGGCGAAGCCCTCATTGATGTAGCCAATTACGATATCGTCTATTTTGGCTTTCCTGATCCAGCATCGCTATCGATAAAACCTAAGGCTTGGAAACGTTGGCATGTCACTCAAAGCTATCAATGCGATGGTGCAGGGAGTGATAGTTGTAGCGGAACATTAGAAGCAACCGATACTGCGGGTAAATATACTTTTAATGTCAGTGACCTCGACTTACAAAGTAAAGCATCGGCCAATGCCGCAATGATTTATAAGGTTGCGATTCAAATTAAGGGCTCGCTTGCCAGTAATGCAATTGAATTGATAAGTGCAGATTAAGTCATCGTCATTTAGCCTCCCCCTAGCTAATGGCGAGAATAGCACCCTTGCAATTAGCTTCAGGCTATTTTGCCGCAGCACTACACTGCGGCTCTTTTTATCATAAAAGAGTACGACTGAGACATGCGGAGTTTCGAGCCGAGTCATATCAATGTCAGACACAAAAAAAGGGTTTCAGCACTGCTGAAACCCTTTTTACTCATCACAGAGCGACTATATTTAACGAAGTTGCTGCATTAAGTAAGCGTAAACCATTGAGCTTAACTGAGCGGCTTGGGTATTGTCGGCCGCGCCAGCATGGCCGCCTTCAATATTTTCGTAGTACAACACATCTATGCCCATATCTTCCATTTTTGCGACCATTTTACGCGCATGTCCAGGATGAACCCGATCGTCGCGTGTTGAGGTGGTAAAAAACACTTTAGGGTATTTAACCCCTTGTTTTAAATTATGATATGGAGAATAGGTTTTAATGTATGCCCACTCTTCAGGAATATCAGGATTACCGTATTCGCCCATCCAACTAGCACCGGCCAGTAATTTGTTATAACGCTTCATGTCTAATAACGGCACTTGGCACACGACTGCGTTATAGAGCTCAGGACGACGGGTAAAGGCTGCTCCCATTAACAAACCACCATTACTGCCACCTTGAATACCAAGATGTTTGCTTGAAGTAATCTTGCGAGCAATTAAGTCTTCGGCAATGGCTTCAAAATCTTCATACGCTTTATGACGATTTTGCTTCAATGCTGCTTGGTGCCAAGCAGGACCATATTCACCACCACCACGAATGTTAGCCAGTACATAAACACCGCCCTGCTCTAACCAGTTTTTACCAATAGTGGCCGAATAGGCTGGCAAACGCGACACTTCAAAACCGCCATAACCGTAAAGTAATGTAGGGTTACTGCTATCGAGTTTGATGTCTTTAGCCATCACCACAAAATAAGGTATATTAGTGCCGTCTTTTGACTTAACAAAGTACTGCTGGGTGACAAATTTATCAGCGTCAAATTGTTGCGGCATGGCTTTAATTTTATCGGCTTTTAAGCTCGCGCCATTTAAGCGATATAAACTAGCGGGTTCTAAAAAGCTAGTGTAATTAACAAAAAAGTCATCACTATCGCGTTCTACATCAAACACACTTAAGGTGCCATTGGCTTCAAATGGCACCGGCTTGCTTTGCCACTCACCTTTATCGTTTTGCATGTATCGGACGAGTTTACTTTTTACATCATCCAGCCAAGTCACAAAAATAGCATTCTGACTAAATGCTACTTGTGAAATTGAAGCGTGCGCAGTTGGCGATACCAGTTCACTAAACTCAGGTTTTTGCGCAATGAGCTTATCAACTGCTGTATAAACAATGGCACCTTGTTTGAACGTACCCTTTGAGGTGACTAAATCGCTTTTTAGCTCAATATATAGCTGACCTTTAAAGTAACCTTTCAAATCGGCATCTTCAGGAATAGGCAGCGACACTAACTGACTATCTTGATAGACATAATGTTTAGCTGTGTAGAAGGTTAAGCTTTCTGTGACGATATTGAGTGGGGTTTTATCATCGAACATCACATAACCCGACACGGCTACTGACTTTTTATCCCCTCTAAAGACCAGTTTAGCGGCAGATAAAGGAGTGCCGCGCTTCCACAATTTAACCACACTTGGGTAACCAGAGTCGGTCATGCTTTGCGCATCGCCAAAATCAGTACCAACCAACACAGTGTCTTTATCAATCCAGCTTAGCATCGACTTTGCTTCGGTCAACAAAAATGGCTTTTGAGCACTATCGACAAAGGCTTTCGTTGTTAAATCAAATTCGCGCACTTCAGCAGCGTCAGCACCACCACGAGATAATGAAACAAAACAGCGCTCGTTCTGTGGATATTGGCATTCAATGCCTTTGAAAACCCAATTAACGTCCTCAGCTTTACCCAAGGCATCGATATCGAGCACGGTTTCCCACTTAGGTTCGGCTTTAGCATATTCTGCTAACGTAGTTCGCCGATAAATGCCACGCTCGTGGGTTTCATCTTTCCAAAAGTTATACAAATAATCGCCAATACGAGTTGCATAAGGAATGCGGGCTTTATCGTTTAAAATATCTAAGCTGTTGGCGACTAATTTATCAAAACCTGGATAAGCCTTAATATGAGTAGCAGATAAGCTATTTTGTTGCTTAACCCATTCCATTGGCTTAGCGCCTTCAACATCTTCTAACCAAATATATTTATCTTCTTCTGCATGAACAGGTATTGCCATAGTTATCGCACTCGCTATACATAAGGGTATGATTCGCTTAAGCATTAAAATTTCCTTTTTGTTATGTGCTCGTCGTTTTTTACCAACTGATCAATACTGTAATCCATGTAATACTCAATTAGCTAATTTTCTGGCCACTCAGCGTCAGTTCAACGTGTTGTAGCGATATAACATAATGAAAGACATCATCATTAGCATCATTAATATCAGTAAATTACAGTAATAAAGCCTCAAGATTTAGGCATTAACAGGTCCAAACCTTACAGTATTTGCCTATATTGGGATTGAATAGATCCATTAGTGCAAGGATCTACTGCCAATTTAGCTAATGAAACAGGTATAATAATCTGCTAATCACAGAGAAACTAAGACCGATATCATGGCCAAAACTGCAGCAGCATTACATATATTAGTGAAACACCAAACCCAAGCTGAAGACATCATCAAGCAGCTCAATAAAGGCGCCAAGTTTGATGTGCTAGCCAAAAAACATTCTAGCTGCCCATCAGCCAAAAATGGTGGCAACTTAGGTGAGTTCAAAAAAGGTCAAATGGTGCCCCCTTTTGATAAAGTCTGTTTCAATGGCGAGCTAATAACACCGCACCTAGTCAAAACAAAGTTTGGTTGGCATGTGGTAAAAGTACTATACAGAACATAATGTTAGCTGTGATAAGTATTCGCGTCACTCAACATGAGTGGGCTGAAAAAACGGTCAATAAACAATGAGCTTGATATTCAGGCTCACTGCTAACACCATACTTATAACATTGCTTTCAAACCGATATAGCATTTACTTTCGCAGTTTGATCGACAGTTCGCCATCACGAATCTGAATATTATCCACACCATCGGCAAAGGTATTCCAAAAACCACGGTCGCCAAACTCACTCACTAGATTGACGTTTTTCATGTTACCCAACCATGCATTGGGAATAGGCACACCCATTAAGCTCACGCCAACTAAAGCAACTACTGGGCGACCATTGGTATCTAAATGAATGTCCAACCCAGTATTAACCCGTAAGATTTCTCCAGCTATCAGTGGAAAGTCCTTAGGAATTGAAATCAGCAAGGTTGCACTGGCCAAATTGTCTGAAAAATCTATCGCAACCCGCTGCGCAAAATCAGGATTACGGCCAATCATTGAATTAACTTCTTTTTCGCTAAAAGTCACCTGGCGGTCGGCATCAAATTCGCGATATGCCTGCGGGGTTAGCTCTGCGTTGTTATGACCACGATTACTTGATTCGCGTGAATTAGGTGATTGGCTCACTTGGCGACTAGGTTCAACTTGCCAACCAAGCTGGGTCAGTTTTTGATCCAGCTTTTGCTCTTCTTGGGCATTTAACGTTACAGGCGTTAATGGCGACGGAAAAATATAAGTGCGAATAATAAAAAACGTTAATCCAATTGTGACCAGCATAGTCACTAAAATAATTAACAGTAGTTTGATGCCAGATGCGCCATGTTGTCGCTGGCGGGGTACAGATAAATGCATAAGTGAAGTTAGCATTGACCCGCCTTTTTTACTTTATATTTGTCGAACATAGTAATGATATCTCTGATTAGGGCCGTTGAACTTTCAAAATGAAGTTGGCAGCCGCTTGTGGCAATTTTATACAAAAAGGACCTTGTGACATCTAGTATATCTACATAAGTAGGCAATAAAACAGTAGCAAGGAACCACAAACACAGTACTAAGGTTGAACTGAACATTACAACCAGTAGCCGCGTATAGAAATATCATTACACTTCAAATAGCATGGTTTATCAATCTTAGTATTGCTCAAGAAACCGAGTTACAAATTAGGTCAATTGTAATAAAGTTGTCAATTGTAAGATTAAACATTAACCACGATATTTGAGTATATAAAGGATTATTATGCAGTTACTCTCAAGCAACACTCTCGCCCCATTCATTATCAGCGCCAGCCTGTTACTAACAGCCTGTGGCGGTGGCGGCTCATCAAGCGGCGATAACAATAGCAATACTGGCTCAACGTCACCTCAATGGGTTGCTGGTCAATTTGCTAACTACTCGACATTAGCCAATCAGTGCAGTGTCCCCTTGACACAAAAATTGTGGTTGCGGTCGTGGAGCGATGACACTTACCTTTGGTATGACGAAATTATTGATCGCGATCCGGCACCATATAGCGTTGCCGAGTATTTTGAACTACTAAAAACCGACGAATTGTCAGACACAGGCAACCTCAAAGATAACTTCCACTTTTCTATGCCGACAGCAGAATGGGAATTACTCAATGGGTCCGGGGCCTCTGTGGGTTATGGCATGACGCTAAATTTACGTAATGCATCGGCAGGTGTGTCACGACAAGTGACTGTGGCCTTCAACGAGCCAAACACGCCGGCAAGCAATGCAGGTATTAGCCGTGGTGCCATTATTGTATCGGTGGACGGTGTCAGCGTAGCAAATGCCAATGATAGCGACAGTATCGATACTTTAAATGCAGGTTTATTTCCCGACGCCACTGGTAAACAAACGGTGTTTACCGTGCGAGATTTAAATGCCCAAACCGACCGCACAGTGACATTATCGGCAGGCACAATCGTATCAACGCCAGTGCAAAATACTAAAACCATTCAAACGACTAATGGCAAAGTGGGTTATCTACAATTTAACTCTCACATCGCGACGGCCGAAAAAGGCTTATACGATGCCATGACGTTACTGAGCAACGCACAAGTAGACGATTTAGTATTGGATATTCGCTATAACGGCGGTGGATTATTAGCACTTGCCAGCCAACTGGGCTACATGATTGCGGGTGATAACGCCACAACTAACCGGGTGTTTGAACAAACTAGCTTTAACAACAAGTACCCCAACATTAACCCAGTAACGCGTGAAGCACTCTCGCCGATGTCGTTTATTTCAGAATCAATCGGCTTTAACACTTCATTACTGCGCAGTGGATTATCGCTGCCCACGCTAAACCTTAAGCGAGTATTTGTATTAACAACCCCTGGCACCTGTTCTGCCAGCGAAGCCTTAATGAATGCCCTTCGCGGCATTAATATTGAGGTAATTCAATTGGGTGATACAACCTGCGGTAAGCCTTATGGCTTTTACCCAACCAGTAACTGTGCCACAACCTACTTTACCATTCAGTTTAAAGGGGTTAATGACAAAGGCTTTGGTGAATATTCTGACGGATTTATACCATCAGCCAATCCTACCCTAGACAGTGAAGTGCCAGGTTGTGTTCTAGAAGATGACCTTGGACATGCTTTAGGTGATACCAACGAAAGACTTCTCAGTGCAGCATTGTTTTATCGTAATAATAACCGCTGCCCAGCGACGGCTTCAGCTTTAGCGCGCGCACCAGCACGAGAATCCTTTGTCGATCCAGGCTTTATGTTGCAAGACACGCGCAACCAAAATGTACTGAAAAACAACCGTATTCTCACGCCATTGGCTTTGGAGCAATAATGCAAAAGCAATTCATTGGTATTCTGGCAGTATTGGCAGTGAGCGGCTGTGGGGCGACAGCAAAAGAGGCGCCATTAACGTTACAAGCGGCAATGCTGACAAACCCTAGCAGCCAAACCCACGCTGAATTACAACAAGCGATAGCAAGCTTACTGGACGCCAGCAATGTATTAATAGCCGATAACGCTTTTACTCAATACAGCCAAGAAGTGATTGAGCGTGCTCAGCATAAAGATGCTAACGGCTTATTGATCATGGGGCGCAGCACTGAAATTCCGGACGCAGTGCAACTGTTAAAACAAGGCGATAATTGCCTATTACGTCATGTACAAACCGGCAAGACGGTCACATTATCGCAAGTACGTTGTCAGGTCGAAAACGAATAGCGATTAGGCAATAGTTACTTTCGTCAATATGCTTAATCCAAAAAGCCAGAACACATCTACATATGTGTTCTGGCTTTTTTTTTGGGACTATCGACTCTAGCTAATAACATGCAGCCTATCGATCATGCCGCAGTTAACTCATCAAGCTGTAAAGCCAATACCCGCCTTTTATCATGATGGCTAAGCTAGCCCCCATCATAAATAGATAACTAAATATAAAAGTCACCGAACCACTTGAAGGACCGGTATCATCCAAGCGAATAATGGCGACACTCATATAAAATAAGATAAAAAAGTTTATCACTATGCTCAAGATAAAATAGTCACCCACCATAGGTAACACGCCACCAACAACACTGCTGATAAACAACAACAAACTACTGAGATTATCCTTTGTGAAATATTTTTTCTCTATAATACGGACAAAAAACACCCCCAGCATAATCAAGAAGTAATACAGTGAACTGGTTAATGCTGAATAACCCCCTTGAGTGATATCTGTCAGCGCTATTGTATCGTCAACCTCAGTACTGCTTGAGTCGGGGAAGAAACATGCAATCCAATGACCTATACCAAATATAATCAACCAAGCAAGCATAAATGAAACCAGCCCGCCGTAATCAATCGGATGACTGGCTTTACGATCCACTATCATTGCCAATAACAAACCGAGCAATGCCACGCCAACCAGCAAACCGAGTGCATACCAATATTGGTCTAAATAAAAGAAGGCAAAACTAGGAGAAATTACCAAAAAAGATTGATTAAACTCATTATCTTTGGTGGTTACGCCAGTATTTTTATAAAAGGCATAATATACAACAAGGGGTTGGAGCAGCACTAACACAGTGCAGAGGGTTTCAATATCCATATCAACGTCCGTAACAAATCCATATAAAAAGTAGTCTTAAATCAGCAAAGCAACACGCTAAAACGAGAACAGTATAAACACCGGAGTAGTAAACTCAATCATTTATCGAATGATGTAACGTATAAACGACACTCAGTTCAATCTTGCTAAGAGACTAACCAAAGTCAAAACCTGCTGAATCATTTTGTCAGTACGATTGTGCAATCGCTATCTTGCCCTCTACAGACTAAATCATGATAAAATCACATCTTACTCAATTAACATTTACAAGGTAACGCAATGAATCCTATTATTGCCATCTTCAAAGAACACAATATCAGTGACGTACAAATTAATGAGCTGTTCCAGACGTTAACTGAAAACCCATTTGCAGCAATGGCAACTATTGGTCAATTAGGCATTCCTGCGGAAAAGCTACAACAGCTGATGGGCATGGTGATGCAAAACCCTGCTTTAATCAAAGAAGCAGTTGTAGAACTTGGCTTAGATTTTTCTAAAGTTGAAGCGGCAAAAGCACAGCTACAACCATAAGCGCTAAGCTATTACAAAACGCATAAACAAAAACGGCCAGTATCTTAAGATGCTGGCCGTTTTTTGCTTTCATCGGTTTGTTACTAACGCGCTGCATAAACAGTTTGAATTGTCTTTTTATTTCAGAGTTCGAGAAATCGTAACTATTAAGTTCTTTTTCTATCGCTCTATAAGTTGGTGGGCTTCTATTAACTGCGGAAGAGAATTAGTTCAGCAGCAGATTCATATTGCCGTTTAACGAAACCCGACTTAACTTACTACCTTGCTCTGTGGAGTTGATTAATTATTGGAGCTTAGGAACGAGCGATTCCTTAGTTATACTTTCCAAACTATTCATTGTGATAGAGTGAATAAACCGCATTTTTATAATATCGAGAGTAGTGTTGGACCACACCGTCAACTTAACCTTAAACAACACCTTAGTTATTAAATAATCCCCCTATATGGAGGATTATTTACGGTATCACCAGTCACTATGTTTATCGCCTGTGATTCAAGCTTAAAAAATCGCTTAAAATAGATCGACTATTGACCAGTAAAATTATTGATAAAAGTACTTAATAAAATTTCCGACGTAGTGCTAAAGGTAAAAGTAATAACGCAATATACCCCAAACTACCGCCACCAGAATCCCCATCTGTTACATTAATGACAAGTATCGCATTACTGCTTAGCCCCATTGAATCCGTCGCTGTCACCAAAGCGGTCATCTTACCGCTTGTAGTAGTACTTCCCGTTACATTGCCTTCCGGACTGATACTAATCCCAACAGGTAACCCTTCAGCAGTGAAACTCATAATATGGCCATCAGCATCGGTAAATGAACTCGCAACATCTAGAATAACTGCTTCAGCAGTCTTGATAGAAAGAGGACTCAAGCTGATGGACTTAGGTGCCGAATTGACTTGAACTATGGCAGACAAAGATGCCTTAGCCCCAAGACTATCTGTCACTGTCGCCAGCACCTTGTGTTCGCCGGCAGCGATCAATTTCCCATAAACCAAACCATAGGGATTAACCTCAAGCTCGGAGCCATCATCTTTAGCAAAAGTGAAGCTCTGCCCTTCAGGATCGGTAACTGAACCAGCGAGATCCAAAACAATATTTTCGCCAGGATTAACCCAGTACTTATCGATGGTCCCTATAAGAGGCGCAGTGTTAGCATAGAAAGGCACTAATATTGTCAATGTCATATCCCTGCTGTCAGTCACCAAGATATTTAAATCACCTGAGTCACTACTTTTGGTTTCAAGGGTAAGCAGACCCGTCTCACTCAACATTGCATCAGCGGGAAGACTAGTAGGGCTATAAGTAAGTACATCATCACTATCAGCGTCAAAAACAAAATCGGCGATATTCAGCTCAACCTTTTCTCCCTCGTTTGCCAATACAGGCATTATAGCGGCCTTCAATACTGGACTTGAGGAGAAGTCGGCAATCATAAATCCAACGGCTGAGTCGCCCGCTTGTGCACCAAAAATAGCTTTCTGCTTCAAGCCATCGGCATAAAATACGTTATAGTTCTGAAAATATGATATTCCATAATCGCTGGCTGGAGTAGTTGCAAGTAACTTCCAACTACCGCTCTCTCTGTCCACCGCATATGTATAAAGAGCATAATAATCGGTACTTACCACATAGTCCTGTGAGACAAACACCAAATTATGGTTATTAATGCCTGAAATAAAAGAAACCGACATAAATGACAAGCTAAAATCAGTATTAACCTTATAACTGCTTATCGCGTCACGACTAACGAAATAGATGTTGCCCTCATTTGCCAATACCGATGACTCAGTAGGAACTGAACCAGAAAGGTCAATGACTTCTTCTACATCAACATCCTTATTAGCGAGGTCTAAATCGATCCAGTAAAGTTTCGATGCACTTCTGTCCCACACATACGGCTTGCCACCAACAAAGCCTACCTGACGATAATAGCTATTCCCTAAAAGAGAGGTATCAAGTACATCAATCAAGGTAGCATTGTTATCCGCATCAATACTAACGAAGATATAATTGTTATCTTCGTTACTGAATATTGCTAAATTATTAGCTTTGTTAAATACGGCATTATCTGTGTAATATAATGGATTACCTGATGATATAAGAGACTTAAGTCCACCTGAAACAGTTCCATCGACAGCCACTTTCAATGCTATATACTTATTATTTTCCCAATAGTTGTTATCGGAAAAGTTACGTCCCGCGATGAATATCTCATCACCATGAACAGATAGGCTCTGAATATCAGGCGTAACATTCTGCCCAATACCAAACTGGGTCCAATTTGCAGAAAATAACGATGTCTTTGCCGCTGGATCAGCACTAATCGACGTAATACCATCTGCATCTATGACAACTATAATCCCCAACGACTCAATAAACACATTACGGCTATAGCCATTGGCCAAGTGAGGTAAATTTTGCTGGCCATCTTTTATGCTACTTACTTTGCTGTAATCATAAAAATTATCAGCAGATGCATAGAGCTCAACTTTCTCATTGTTTAGTCTCCAGCCAAGTTTATCTCCTCGACTAAGAGAACTAAGTAACACATTTGTTGCCACCGTTTTATCCAACGTAAAAGAGGGTGATACACCATCGTTGAAGTTATAAAGCTTGCCTGTATTACTAGTTCTTTGAACTAACAATTTACTACCAACCAGAGAAAGTGATGCTGAAGAAATATATGAATTTGTATTGAAAGCAATGTATGAATTAGCATTATACTTGAGTGTCAATGTCTCTCCTGCCACATCTAGACGATATACCGTAATTTCATTATTGTCTGAAGTAAATATATTACCTGTAGACTGGTCATACAATATATTTGAAATTGATTGATAACTGCTATTCCGTGAGACTCGAGAAATTTCCGCAACGGTATTGTCAATAGGATTTAATTGATAAGCAACGAGAGGATCTGTCGAATTGTAATCTCGGCCTTCACCAGATAGTAATAAAATATTATTACTATCATCAAATTCAATATCATCTATCTGTGATGGAATATTATCGCTATCACCTAGTAATTTTACTGCAACAAGTTCGCCAGTGGCAGCGTCTCGTTTTGTTATCGAAACATACCGTTCATATTGGTTTCTGATAAATAGATAATTACCACTTTCTGATATTTCAATAACATCATTATTTGTAATAGTTTGTCCATTTAGCGCACTATAGCTGAACTGCTCAACCCAATATTTTGTATCGACATCGAACTTCATTACAGTCAATTGATAAGATGAGTCAATTATAGATATTACATACAAAAACTTGCCATCAGGGCTCAACGTAATATTAATACCGTAGTAATTATCATCAGTAACCAGAGCTTGCTTACCATAATAACTAATAGTGTTATCACTATTTGCCAAGAAGTTATGAATATATTTTGATTCTGTTCCAACCGCAATCCTGCCAGCAGAATAAACTTTATTGATATTATGAATACGGCCTTCTTCAACCAAACCAATATTAGAAACAGATATGCTATGCTGCATTTTATCTTTAATAACATTTGTTTGCGCTTCGTCAAAGACAACGCCATAAGATTTTATTGATACAAGAAGACCGAACATTGCCAGCCAAGCACTAGATTTAGTTTTAAACATTTATAACATCCATTTATTTTTAATAACTACCAGCAATGCTGCCACTGGCATTGCTTAGAGACAAAATCATTACCGACTTTTCAACTATAAATACAAGCCGACACAATGTTCGTCATAATTAATACGTTTGTCTAAATAAAAGACTCAGCATTATGCAATAATGTAGAGGAAAAATACAGATACAGAAACAAGAATGCAACATAAATAACTGCGGTTCATTAACTTATGAGTTTATTGGTAAACGACTCATTCATTAACCTCTAGCTGTTGGTTATATTTACATAACCTTTGTATATATCTAAAACCTATAAAGCCAATGAACAGAATAGCTAACAATCATCAACGGCTTTTTAAAATGTAAAGTGGCTAAAGCGCAATACAGCATTTCAGAATGCACTGACAAAAAATACCAGCATCTTAAGAAGCTGACTGTTTAACCCAAATTAGGGTTAAGGGGTGGGATAAATAAGCTAAAATCAGAATATTTGACCAATTTCATATCAAAATTGCTATTTGTTTTGCTAACAAGGCATCTCCAAATATTAATAACTGTATTAATAGCGGATCGATGACAAGTCAATACAACGAAGTTAGCAGCACAAAGGGCTGTGTGATAATCGTTTATTCTCCCAATCTGGGGTTATCTGATCACAGCCGCTATTAATTGCCCTCAAAGCCAGCTAACCAAGTTTTGAGTAATTGGTTGAGCTCGGGCAGTTCAGAATCTGAAAGGTTTGCGACCAACTGATGTTGAATGCGGACATGTGCCTCAATCGCTTCATCTATAGTGGCAAGTCCTTTTTCAGTCAAAGCTACGGATACGCTACGCCTGTCTTCAGTGCTGTGTACACGTGCAATTAAATCTTTAGATTCTAGTTTATCTAAGCGATTTGTCATCGCGCCAGAGGTTAACATCATAGATGACAAAAGCACTGAAGGGGTTAAGGTATAAGGCAGGCCTGCACGTCGTAATGTAGCCAGTACATCAAATTCCCCCATGGTCAGGCCAAACAATTTATGACAAGTGGATATTTCAGCTTCAATGTGTTTTTGTAAACGCAAAAAACGCCCAAGTATTGCCATTGGTGCAGTATCTAAATGCGGCTTCTGTTCACCCCACTGCGCCACAACTCTATCGATATCCTCCATTTAACACCCTTAATCTTAACGATTGATCACTTATAAAATACTTAACATAAAGATACTTCATAAAAAGATACTTTACAAAGATAACTTAGCAGTCCAGAATTGACACTTATCTTTATATGAAGATATTTAATGCTAAGGTAGTTTATGAATATTTTACTCGCCATGATCCCAGCCTTTTTTTGGGGTACCACTTATGCGATGACCCAGCTCACTTTACCTGACTGGCCAGCGTTATTACTCGGTGCTCTGCGTGCATTGCCTGCTGGACTCATTTTATTGGCAATCAAACCGACTAAGCCCCAACAAGCCGACTGGTCTATTTTGATAAAACTCGGTGCGATTAATATTGCGGTGTTTTTCAGTTTAATATTTATTATGGCACTAACACTTCCGTCGGCCATCTCTGGTATAGGGATGATTTCAGTACCCGTTTTCGCGATGCTATTTCATTGGGTAAGCAGTAAAAAACGCCCTAATCTGCCGCAAGCCTTTTGTGGCGCGATCTTAATTGCTCTAGCGTGGATGCTATTTGACCCCAGCACTATTAGTTTAAATCCTATTGGGTTAATGGCGATGCTGGCGGCTATTAGCTGTATTATTATCGGCAGCACGATCACTAAAGCACTGGGATCACGCATTCATTGGTGGACCATACTCACCTGGCAGCTCATTATCGGCGGAGCATTATTATTGGTTGCCGCAGGCATTCAGGCACTATTTTCACCTGAACAATACCTCAATGTGATCAAGCAATTTAGTCTGACTAATGGCTTCGGCATAAGCTGGATAATATTACTCAACACTGTACTCGGTTACAGTATGTATGTGTGGTTATTGCAACGTATGTCGGTTGTCGACTTCACTTTTGGCGGCATAGCCAACCCAATAGCAGGTATTGCCTGTGGTTTTGTGTTAATGGGTGAATCATACACACCACATCAATATTTATTGATGTGTGGCATGATTTTAGCCTCTATTGCGCCAACCTTAATTCAGTTGCTACGCCAAAAAATTACCGCATCAAATGCAAGTAAACAATTGATTATTGAGCAGAGTAATAGCGAATTAAATCATCTGAGTAAAACAAAAATGCCCAAAAGCTAACGTAAAAATCAAGTCAATACATGGCTTAGACAGTGGGCTTCTGGGCGCAGCAATTAAAGGATACAAACGCTACATTAGTTTATGTATCCCCAATAGCCGATAACGAGTAATTTGCTAAATAACTGGGACTTTATAAGGCATATCACCTAAGTAGTCTTTTTTACCCACTTCAACACCGTTGTGGCGCAATATTGCGTAGGCCGTAGTGACATGAAAATAGAGATTAGGAATGGCATGTTCAATAGCAAATTCATAGCCTGTTAGATATTTACCTGCCCAGCGAGGTTGTGACACATGGATAGTGGCAGCGTGAACGAAGTCGGCTTCGCTAAAACCATTAATATACTCAATGACTGAAGCAATGCGTTGACGCAACTCTTCAAGCGTCGTTTCAGTATCATCATGCTTAGGCATAGTCTCTAAATTACCGGTTAATCTGGCAACACCAACTTTAGCCGTGTCACAGGCTATCTGAATCTGGCGAGTAAGATTAAATTGATCTGCCGCTAAGCGAGAGTTCAGCAATACTGCCATATCGACCTTTTTAAAGGCGGCAAATACCTCGGCCTTATCAAGAATATTATTTAAGTTATTCAGCATTTTGCTGAATTGCACTACAGTCAAATCGTACAGCATGGCAAAGTCCTCAATTGAGAGCTGCAAACTTAGCAGCGCTTAGATAATTAGTGATAACCGATAAGATTACAACCCAGTCGAAGATATTTAGGCCTCATAGCCTCATTTAACGCTGACCAGAGACTTTTATGAGCAAAACTCTAACGATACAAACTCAATAAAGCATTTAACAAATCATCACGGCCATCATATTGTTGATATATATCAGGTCATATTTTATCAAGATGTCACTTACTGGCCTCAAATATGGCAGTAAAGAGGCTGATATAATTGATATCTCGATCGATTTATACACTACCTTTTGCGCGATTAAAGCAAGGCTCTTAACTGATTAAGTGCATCAACAGAGAAGCCTTGGTCATAAAAGTAAATCACTTTACCTTGGCCATCTAATAGCACCACTCGCGCATTGTTTGGTTTTTCATTACCGGTAAATGCTTGTACTTTTTCACCATCTTTATAGACAGTAACAACGCCTTTCCAAAGTGGCTTAGGGATGCCTGCACGCATACCACTGTCTATAAAGGTGCTGAACATTCTAGGAAACAATCCCTGTATGGTTGGCACTTCAAATACCGATACTTGCGTTTCGGTCATGTCTAAGCCAATTAACCAGCGATCAATATCAAACTGTGAATCTTGTTTATAACCGATCAGTAATAGCGCAGTTTCACCTTTTAAATCATCAGGCAAGGTCATAGATTGCCCTTCAAGATTTTGGCCTGACACCGATGGAAAAGTTTGCCCAGTAATGGCCTGATTTGGATAACTCGTGCTGCAAGCGCTGAGCAGTAATAAGCTTGCAATAATCATTAAATAACGCATTTTAAGTCCTTTTGGATAAGTATTAGATCCTGTTATACGTAACAATCTAAAAAAAGATTAGTGCTTTTACACACAATCATTTGGGCTAAAAAGTTAATAGATAACTCAGTGCTAACTATTTTCTATAACCCATTCCTCTATCGCTTCTTTTGCAGCCCGAAAGGCTTCAATTCCCGCTGGCATGCCGCAATAGACTGTTGAATGCAGTAATACCTCCTGAATTTCAGTAATGGAACACCCATTACGTAATGCCCCTCTAACATGACCTTTTAATTCAGTTGGAGCTTTTAAAGCCGCCAGTGTGGCAATAGTGATAAGACTGCGAGTTTGCTTAGAAATAGCATCACGAACCCAGACTTCTCCCCAACAATTTGCGGTCACTAAGTCTTGCAGTGGCTGGGTAAAATCAGTGACATTGCTGAGCGCTTTATCGACATAAGCATCCCCCATCACCTTGCGACGTACCTCAAGTCCTTTCTGGTATTGCTCATCATTCATCAGTGGCACCCTCTATTGTTGCGTTGGTCAATTCATTAAAAATAATACCGTCTATATACACGTTAAACTTAATCTTAAATAACACCACGTTTTTGTTGTAGCAAGTTGATACATTGCCCAATGTCGATATCAATTCATTTTTCCCTGAGTAGGTAAACATATCGACTATGTTTTATCGACCGCTCACAAAGTCCAATCAAATAACTGGCTAAAACACTGTGATTGTAGGTATTATGTTACTGATTTAAAAGCATGATTCTAAAGCATGAATTTTATTAACTGAATGACCATCAAGGAAAGAATTGCCATGGAAAGAGGCACGCTAGTTCGTTGGAATACCGAAAAAGGCTTTGGTTTTATCAAGCCAGAAACCGGTGATAATCAAGATGTCTTTATTCACATTTCAACCTTAAAACACATGGCCAGAAAGCCCATTGTTGGCGATGAGATCCTATTTCATCGTGAGAACCAGCCCGACGGTAAAGTCAAAGCCGTAAAAGCCAGTATAGAAGGCGTCGCGGTGGTGTCCAACAGCATTCGTCCAGCGTCTCACACCAGTCAACATCATCAAAAAAGCCCATCTCATCATGACGACAACTACCGCTCAAGCCCAGTAGTTGGCCGCGTAATCATGCTTATTATCCTGCTTGGGGTTGGTATTTTCGGTTATAAACAATATCAAAAAATGACCGCTACGCCAGTGCTGACCAATGAAGATGTTGAGCAGATGCAGTGGACACCAACCGTATCAAAACCAAGCTCAATCAATCTACAACCACAGTTCAGATGCGAAGCTGGTAAAACCCACTGCAGCCAAATGCGCTCATGTGCAGAAGCAACCTTTTATATCCGTAACTGCCCAGGTACACAAATGGACGGAAATAACGATGGAGTTCCATGTGAAAGGCAGTTCTGTAATTAAACATGAGGTGATGCAGTCATAGAAAGCAGGTTCTGGCTAACAGCCACTTGTTCTAGGTTCTAGGTTCTAAGTTCTAGGTAAGAGTCTTTAGATTTGAGGTCTAAAGCCTAAGGTCTAAGGCTTGAGATTCTAGCTAGCCTTTAGCTATGAAGAACAGCTGGCTATCGCTGTTTTGTTGCCTGCTTGCGATACTGGCTTGGGGTAATGTTTTTGCAGCACTTAAAGCTGTGGCTAAAATTAGCCCCATCACTAAAACCAAGTCGCTCAGCAATTTCATCAAGTTGCATCGGCTTTAGCAGCAGTTCCTCAGCGATGCCAAAACGCACATCATCACGTACTTGGCGCCAACTGGTTTGTTCTAGTTTGAGTTGACGATGTAAAGTGCGAGTTGTACGGGCTAAATGCTGGGCGATGTCTTCCATTGATGCTGTTAAGCCTAAGTGCACTAAGGTATCTTTAACCAACTTGGCGACAGGTTTCCAGTTTTGTTTTTGTTGCAGTAACTGGCTGCATTGCGCTTCACATAATCTGGCGGTGGCTTCATTGGCTTTTACCAAGGGCAAATCCAATAGCGGGGCTAGTCCAGAAAAGCCATTATAATTGGCATTAAATTGAATTTCAGCTCCGAGTTTTTGCTTTATATCTTCTAGGCACAAGCCTACAGGCTGAGGCGACATAAACTGCAATTTTATCGGTAAGCCGTTACGTTCAAATACTTCTCGTTGGATCATCGCCGCACCCAACATGTCTCTGACTAATACGAGCTCACCTAACTTACCTGCAATGTCGCACGAGAACCTTAAGGATAAATCGTCGTTAAGCTCAGTTAATGTTATCTGAGAAAAAACATAGGTTAAATCTAGATACCGCAAGCCAAATTCAATCGCCTTTCTCGCAGTACTGCTGGCCAACAGGGCATACCCCATAATGCCATAACTGGTCAGGTGATAACGGCAGCCTAATTCCATTCCTACTTTAACTGGGCATTGAGTAGTAAGCATTAGGTTATTTAACACCTGTAACTCTTGCTTATCTTCAATCAGCCGCTCATGGTCAGCTAATTGAGCACTGGTTAAACCCGACCCTTGCAGTAAAACATTCTCATCAATACCCAGCTCAATGCCATGGGCAACGATAATCTGCACACTGGTAATACTGCGAAATGTCATAATTGATGGCCGTAATGTCTTAAAATCACAAATATACGTCTATTTAGACGCTAGATCAATCAAGCCCAATTTCCTATGCTGGACAGATAACATCATTGGTTAACAATCTTTGAATGATCGTATAGCGAAATAGCCATTCAAAGTCATAATTAAAAATAACAATCATTGAGGTCCGCATGACCCAAGTTAAACGAAACCCTGCGGTGGTGATCATTGGTGCAGGTATGACGGGCATTTTAATGGCCATCAAACTGCGTCAAGCTGGTATTACAGACATTGTAGTGCTGGAGAAAAAAGGCTCTGTGGGCGGAACGTGGCGCGAAAATACCTATCCAGGTGCGGCCTGTGATGTACCCGCTCACATGTATACCTATTCATTTGAACCCAATCCAAATTGGAGCCGATTTTTCGCCCATGGACCAGAGATTAAACAATATTTTGAACATGTGGCAGATAAGTATGAGGTTAAACGAGACATACACTTTAACGAAGCGGTTACCGATGCACACTATGCCAATGGCAAATGGACAGTAAAAACCAGCCAACAGCAAACCTATATCGCTGATTTTATTGTGTGTGCCACAGGCATTTTGCACCACCCGCAATTTCCAGACATTCCTGGTTTAGCTGATTTTAAAGGCACCACATTTCATACCGCCCAATGGAACCACGACGTCGATATATCAGCCTCAACTCGGGTTGGGGTAATCGGTACTGGGTCAACCGCGGCACAAGCCATTCCTGAATTGATTAATACTGGTGCTAAGGTCTCGGTTTTTCAGCGCACACCACAATGGTTAATGCACTTACCCGATTTTACCTTTTCAAAAACCTGCCGCAAACTGATGGCTCGCTTTCCCATCATTACAAAAATTCATCGCAATACTGGTAAGTTTTTTCTAGAACATTTTTTTACCAAAGCGGTAACTGGACACTTTATCCAAAAACATGTGTTAAATTTTTTGTGTAAAGCCAACTTAAGATTAAGCATTAAAGACCAAACTTTACGCGAAAAGCTGCGACCTCATTATCAAGTAGGCTGCAAACGGGTCATTATCAACACCACTTTTTATAAAGCCATTCAAAAACCCAATGCTGAGTTAATAACAGAGGCCATTGAACGCATAACTGCAACAGGCATTATCACTAAAGACGGTACACACCATGACCTCGATGTATTGGTGCTGTCGACAGGGTTTAATGCATTTAATTTTATGCGCCCAATGAATCTAATTGGCCGCAATAATTTGCACATTGATAAGGCGTGGGCTCATAAAATTAAAGCATATCGGTCAATGTTACTCAGCGACTACCCTAACTTCTTTTTAATGCTCGGCCCCAACACCCCCATTGGTAACTTTTCGGTTATCGCCATGAGCGAGGTTCAAACTGACTACGTGATTAAATTGATCGATAAATGGCGTGAGCATCAATTTGATGAGTTTGAAGCCAAACAACAAGCCATTGACGATTTTAATGCCTACGTAAAAGAAGGGTTAAAGGGCACTAGCTGGGTTGGAGGATGCCAAAGCTGGTATTTAGATGCCGATGGCGACCCCATTTTATGGCCCTACACTTGGCAGCGCTGGGTTGATGAAATGAAACAGCCGCAGATGGAACACCTTAATACCCGATCATTTTAGTTGGCTAAGCCACCTTTTCACTTGTACTGATTCACCGATACAGATTCACTCGCACTAAAAATAACCAGGTTTTATCATGAATAACAACACGATATTTATTACCGGCGCGGCTTCAGGGATTGGCTTAGCCGCTGCTCGGCACTTTCATAAAAAGGGCTATTGGGTCGGTATGGGCGACATCAATTTAGCGCAATTAACACAAGCCACCGAAATATGGGATAGAACTCGAATACGCTTGTTTCAGCTGGATGTCACTGATGTTTCACAAGTACAACACGCTATGGCTAAATTTTGTGCGGAACATAATCATTGCTTGGCGGTATTACTTAACAATGCCGGCATATTGGAAATTGGTCCATTTGAAGACATCTCTATAGAACATCATCAGCGTACATTAAGTGTCAATGTCATCGGGGTCATGAATCTGTGTCATGCTGCATGGCCATATCTAAAAAATACTGGCACGAGTACTATTATCAATATGTCATCAGCCAGTAGCGATTATGGCGTACCAGAATTAGCCAGCTATTCGGCGAGTAAGTTTGCCGTAAAAGCGCTTACCGAGGCGCTGGAACTTGAGTGGCAAAAGTACGGCATAAGAGTATGTGATGTCATGCCGCCTTTTGTGGCAACCAATATGCTTAAGGCACAGAAACACACCGCCAAAGTCATGCAACGACTCGGTGTGAACATTACTGCTGAACACGTAGTCGCTGTGATTGATAAACAAGTGAAACACCCTAAAACCCATAGAACGGTCAGTGTTTTTTATGGCTTATTGCATCGATTAAGTAACGTATCACCTACGTTTATCAATCGCTTGGTGATGAAGTGGTTAAGTCGATAAACATGTGGTTCTAATCAGTTCACAATAATAAAAAGGCCATAGAAATGGATAACCTTAATCAACCAACATCATCACTAAACGAACCGCTACAAGGCAAACCACTGCAAGCATCCCAGCTTGAAGCTAAACAATTAATGGTCGCCAAGTGGTTATCATTAGCGCCGTTATACAAATTGCCAGTAACATTATTCAGGTATGTATTTCTAGCGATGGACCGAGTACTTGGGCTGACTAAAATTGAAATGGATAAGATTGTCGAGTTAGTCATTCCAGTGAGCACGAATCATCGCGGCGATGCCACAGACACAGCTGATAACCTGCACATCAATAACACCATCAAGCTACGCATTTACTATCCTAGTGCCAACAAGTCTCAAAAAACCTTAGTGTACTTTCATGGTGGCGGCGGCGTTATTGGCAGTATTAACACCCACGATCACTTTTGCCGCTACCTGGCTAAACACGGCAAGATGAACATCATATCTGTTGGCTATCGACTGGCCCCAGAACATAAATTTCCAATCCCGATTTGTGATGCCATCGAGGCGTGGAACTATATCAATGACAATCATCAACAACTGAATATCAATCCACAATATATCGGTGTGGGTGGTGATAGCGCAGGCGGATATCTGGCTTGTATTATCGGCTTAAATTCATTGCAAACGTCACTACCAGTACAGGCAAAAGTAACTCCTGCATTTCAGTTTTTGATCTACCCAATGGTCGACTTGCAAGGTTTGACCGAGTCTTATCGCCGTTTCAATAAGCAGTTAATACTCACCCGCGATCTGATGGATTATTTCAGGCTGCATTATTTGAATTATCTCGACGAAGTCACCCTGCCATTAGTGAGCCCACTACAGGCAAAAGACATCAGCGAATCGCCAAAAAGCTACATATTAACCCTAGGTTACGATCCATTAAGAGACGACGGCATTGCATATGCTCAGCGCCTAAAAGCAGCAGGCATCAATACACAACACCAGCATTATGACGATTGCATGCATGGCTTTATTTCAATCACAAAACTCAGTGCGCGCGCTAAGCAAGCGACTCATGATATCGCGATGGCTTTAAACAGCTTTAATGATTGAACGTTACAGGTAACAGATAGCTGAACCGCCTCTAGAAGCCATCAACAGATGATAAAGTTTACTCAGACGCCATGTATTACAGGCTAACAAGCCAACTTATGCTAAAATGCGCCGATCAGCTTTATGAATGTGCATCTCATTTATTTGACTGAGCGTAGTGAAGCCTACCGTGATTAACTAATGAGGATACACCAATGAGTAAGTTAAATGCCGAAGAGCGCAAAGCTCGAGATAACGATCGTTTTTCAAAACGAGTGGATGAACGCAGAGTAAAAGGCGAAGATGTCGTTGCGTATGCACTTGCCAATGAAAAAGCGTTTAAGTTTCTAACCAAAGATGAGAAACACAGCCTTAAACAAAGACAAGCGGCACTAGTAGAAGAAGTCAGCATTAAAAAACAGCAACAAACTGAGCTTAAAAACCAGCAAGAATTAGACAAGGTTCAAGCAGAATTTACTGATACCGCACAGTAATCCCTCATCAACAGCCATTGTTACTGATGATGGCTGGCCATATTCAAATACCTATTTTTATACACTTAAGCCAATATAAATAGGTACTTGAAACTGGTGAAGTTTGCTAGCGAACAGCCTTATAACCATAAAACACTACAGCACTTAATCCGCAACTCACTTCAATAAGCATTTTACATAAAACAAATCTTGTTAACTAAACAACAATTTGCTTATCTTGAACCAGTTTAAAAAATATCCCCTTCTTTATCCATTCCAAATCATTGTTAAAAAGCTTAATCTGTCCACTTATTAACTCTGACCGACAGCTCTCGTTGTTTGCTTTATTATAGTTTTACTATAGATAAATAAGGATTTTGTAGATGAAATGGATGTTGTTTAAGCTTTGTATCGCGCTACTCGCGTGTGGATTATCTACAGATGTTTTCGCAAGCGTTAAGACATTGGTTTGTAACAATTGCTCAGAATTATCTATGGGTCAAACCGCCCTAAAAGGGGCTGTAGAGTTTACGCTGCCTTACATCATAGTAGTTGATATTAAAAATAAGGCCGCTCAAAAATATCGAGTTGAGCAAAATCGCCATGCAACACCTATTGTACATCCCATCGACATGTCGACGATTGAACAACGCGAAGTGAATTCACTTTATTCGTATACAGATGAATTAGTCAGTATCATCAAAAAAGCTGAACGGAAAAATCAATTACAACTGGCTAGGATTCAGTCCACCTCAATCGCTAAAACAACTACAGCTGATGCTGAAAAGCACCTTGTTTATGCTGGTCATATTGACGGCAATGGCAGTATTTATGACTTCCTGCGGACAAGTTATTTGCGTAATGATCTTTATGATGTTTATTTCAAAGAGTATATTCCAGCATTAAAATCAGCAAGTTCCATGATATTAAAGGCAATACAAATCCCTAGTATGAATGATTTGGGAGTGTTCTTAACGATTGATCTCAATTCAACTGAGGAACTTAATCAGCCACAGAATAGCTTCTTGAATGTATCGCTTAATATTGTCACCAGTTCGTTTGTGATTCACGGGGGCCGAGATGGATTTAACAACTCAATACCCATGACGAGCAAATCTGCGACAGGTGTTTTTCATTTTGCTGACATGGATGAAAAAGATAAGTTTGAAGCGTACATCCGAACACTTGCTAGTAGTGATTGCGCCTTTATTATGTCTGAAAAGCAGCTTGATGATAAATACATTTATCAGTATATCTGTCACTAAAATATCTATTTAGCTTCAAGGTTATGCTCAAAATGACCGGGCGAAAACCACAGGGTTCTCGTCCATCAAATAGCAATATCATGGCATAAAAATCTGCATTCCGGCTCACTAGCAATAGCGAATGACCGCTAAAAACCTTAGCTACACAATCTCACGCTTCGTACACACAAACAAGGCGTTGCCTGAAGCTAAATCCCACGGGATGATTTTGTCGTAATCGTGTTCAAATATTTGCACATCGAAGTACGGGCTTAACAAGGCTTCGAGTTCAGTAAAACTGGTGGCGACCATCGCATGGGAATCTTGCCATTGCTGAGTCTTATCAGCATCAGTTTTGGCAATACTGACATTAAGCGACTGCATTTCACCCTCCCCCAGATAATGCCAGCAAGATTCAAACACAAACTGGCTGCCCGCAAACTCGGCGCTGTGGCGCACTGACGCCTTGTTATTGATTTTATGTTTATCAACTGTGTTGAAACAAAACAGGCCACCAGTATTTAATGCTTTATACACACTCGCAATGCAGGCTTTAAGCGCCTCGGTACCTGGTGAGTAATGAATGGAGTACAAAAAACAGGTGATCAAATCGAGTTTTTGGTCAACATAAAACTCAGTCATATTTTGCAAACTAAACTGCGCTTCAGGACAACGACGCATCGCAATATCGAGCATAGGTTGATTGATATCCAGACCACTGCTTTGAAACCCTAAATCGATAAAATGCCTTACATGCGGCCCAGTGCCACAGGCTAAATCTAAATGCTGTTTACCGCTGTTACCCAAAAACTCATGCAAGCGCACTATGCTATTGCTTTGCTGCTGATAGTTAATGTCACAGCACATTAAATCGTAATAACCGGACAAATCGGTATAAAGGGCATTGGTAGACATATAAAGGGATCGGCGACATAGGCAAATTTAAGGTGGCGCATCATATATCAAATCGCACGATTGAGAAATAAGGAATGAGAAATCACTAACGACTATTCTCTAATGGCTAACAACAAAGTAAATCGTCGCTCAGCAAGATAAGCCCAAATGCTAAAAGCCCCCCGACCTCCTTCTATGCGAGGCTTTTTTAGCGTTTGACTTAACCGCTCAATTAATCACTGATAACAATGACGTTAAATGACTAACGTACCCACAGCATGAGCTCATTCGCACCTATCACCGCAGCTTGTCTTTTAATTAGGACTCCTGCTGGATCAAAGAGTAATAGCTCATTAGGTCTCGCTCGGTATTTAGCGATGAACGCCTCTCCCTCAGGAGTCGCCTCTCTGGCAAGCAGAAAAAACACGTTATCACCAAGATGAGAGCGAGCTTCATTCATCTGTTCAGTCTGGGTGGTACTCGACACAAGATTAGGATTATAAACAAAGACTACCGCAGGCTTACCCGTACCGATTTGCTCGTGAGTACCTTTAAAACCCTTGGGCATCAGCATGAGCAAGAGTCCAAGCAGCAAAGCTATGGATGCAATGACACTTATCGCAACCCAAGGTATTTTACGAGCTGCGTGTAAATTATGTTTATCCATAACGATAAGTCCTTCTTTTAAAGTTAAAATACATCACTAAGTAACAAGTGTAATCAACCAACCTGAGGCCTAGATTAAAAATGGCTGCAATAATCAGCAGATTATTTAAATGGCTATAACGTTTACATTGACGGATCTCTTCTTAAAGATGAAGGTATCTATTATTCGATGTGCCTATTAATCACTTCGCTCAATTTTATCGCTAGTCTTTATCTAACACTTTTTCGATGTGCCTATCTAATTGCATTGAATTAATGCCACTTTATCTGTTGAGGTTTTGCTAAAGAGCACTCAAAATATCAATCGGTTAGAGTTCAGGTTGGTGACTTTTTTGATACAAACGTACGTAATCAATTAACATTTTTTTCGGCCAGATATCGTCGGCCACCCCTTTAATACCACCCCATCCACCGCCTACGGCAATATTAAGAATGATATGAAACGGTTTATCAAACGGCCATGATTGCCAGCCTTGGTGATCATTGATATACGAAAAATATAGAGTGTCATCGATAAACACATCTATGCGCTCTGGGCTCCATTCCATCGCATACAGATGAAAGTTATGGGTAACATCCGGCTCATAAAGCGCGCCTTTGCGTTGCTTAAAGTTTTTCCAGAAAAAGGCTTTATTGTGCATAGTAGAATGTATTCGCCCCTCGTCAAAACCAACGTGCTCCAAAATGTCTATCTCGCCAGAATTGGGCCAGCTATTACACAGTTTTTGCTCATCGGTAGGATCTTCACAGGGTTCGGCATAAGCATCAAAATCACTTGGCATCATCCAAATCGCTGGCCAAGTGCCTAAGCCGTCAGGCAGTTTAGCCCTCACTTCCACTCGCCCATAAAGTAAATCGCCTTTACCGGCTGAAGTAATGCGCGCCGACGAGTATTCATCACCTTGAAAGAAATCACGTCGCGCTTCAATGATCAAATTTCCGCCTTGTTGACGCACGTTTTCGCTGCGATCAGTATAGCGTTGCAGTTCTTCATTAACGCGTTTGGGTGCCCACAGCTCATAGTTCCACTTAGTCTCATCGACTCGGCCATCCTGATTAAACTCATCTTGCCAAAGCAGTTGCCAGCCTTTATCTACTTGATAAGGTTTACGAACCACAATGGCACTAATGCTGGCGTTGCCGGTTGCGGCTTTGAAATCAATATTCAATTGACCATCTGCAAGCTCAACATTTGGCACACTGATGTCATAGGAGGTCATATTACGGCCGTCGCGATCGTTAACGACATCAATAACAGGAATACGCTGCTGGCCCTCAATCCATACCGAGAACTGTCTTTTGCCTTCCTGAGTCCATTGGTCTTCGGCAAAGCGTAACGTCACACTATAAGTACCATTCGCTAGTGGCTGCTGGTAAGCAATAGTTTCACCCTGGCGAGAAGACAAATACAAGTTTGGATCTTGAGTGCCAAGTATCGTCCCCTTGGCGATAACAACATTACTCGCATCGCCACTGGCCATTTTTATAGCGTCAGCCTGATATTGAATCCCGTCTGAAGAAAGATAGGCATCGCCGCCACTATTAATAGCCCAGACTATTTGGTCCGAAGGATTAGCTTGATGATGTTGAGTTTGAGCTTCAGGTATTTTGAACGTGTGGTGGCTGCAGGCAGCTAACAGAAGAGAGGTGCTGGCGACCAGCAGCATTTTGCGATATTCCATTATGTTATTCCATAAATACGTCAGCGAATACCGATGATAAACGCAACACCTTATGTAAACAATATGTAACCGGCTGCACTTGAACGGAGAGCATAAGCAAAATATCCGAGCCGAATTACAGGTCATTAATGAGAAAACATTAAATGGAGCAATTAAATATTTAGGAGTAAAACAGAATAAATGAGGATGGCGCAATACCGTTTACGCTTGCCGATTACACTCTGTCAAATACGTCAGGCTCTAACACCAGTAAATTATTTCTGCGTTTCCTTTTGTATTTTAAGTAAGGAAATGAGCTGTGTATTAAGCATAGTAATTTGATGATCTAACACTTTTCGCTGCAATTCAGCTTCTTCTGAATTGTCACCAATCAACTCTCGACGTTGCGCTTGTAACTCTTTAATATCTTCTTTTAACTGATCAATTTTCTTTTCTATTTCAGTGCGCGTATCGACTTGCTTTGCCTGCGGTGATGTTGCACCACGAGCATTATTACGCATTGTAGAACTTAATTCAGAAGACAGCTTTTTTTGCGCCTCATTTGAAATAGACACCTTATCTGTCGCTTCAACTTGAGTGTTCAATGTCCCCTGTGGTGCAATAGTAGACCGTAATCTAACTGACACTTTTTGCAGGTTCTCTGTCACCGAAGTCGTTGATTTTACGCCTAAAATATTCAATGGTTGCTCCTTGCATAGCAGGCTAATATTTATATCGACTTTGATGCTAAAACCTTTAGAAAACAGGGGAAAAGACGGATTTAGTTAACGGCAACTATACTGATTAATCAATTGATTTTATTCGCTTTAGCTAAATCAACAGGGGTGTATAAATACAAAAAACCGTTATCGACATCGAATAACTCACATTGCCCATATCAAGCACTGATACGGTTTGCGGCCAAAAAGTGACGTCCCCCTAGGCTCACCCCCACAAAAACCTAACGTCTACAGACATTATGAAATACACTATGCATCGCGCAAAGTGTATAGATGACACCTCAACATGCTTGCCACACTATGCAAGCACAGCTAAAGTTCATCATGTTATTGTTTTACCATGAGTGGTTCGATTGATTTCTAGCGTATTTTATCTGAAGGGTTAAATTTTTTATGGAAAAAGTGTTTGAAAGATTGATGTATGCATCGCGCTGGATCATGGCGCCTATTTATTTAGGATTAAGCTTAGTCTTACTCGCCTTAGGCATAAAGTTCTTTCAAGAGATCTTTCACATCATACCCATTATTTTCACCATCGCAGAAGTTGACTTGGTGTTGATCACCCTGTCACTCATCGACATCACCTTAGTCGGAGGCCTGCTCATTATGGTGATGTTTTCAGGTTATGAAAACTTCGTATCACAGCTTGATGTGGGCGAAAACAGTGAAAAGCTCAGCTGGCTAGGCAAGATGGATTCAGGTTCACTTAAAAACAAAGTGGCCGCCTCTATTGTGGCGATTTCATCGATTCACCTACTCAAAGTATTCATGAATGCCGAAAACATCGAAAACGACAAGATCATGTGGTATCTACTCATCCACATCACCTTTGTGTTATCGGCCTTCGCCATGGGATATCTGGATAAGATTACCCGCAAGTAATTACAGAATTTAAAATAAGCCCCTATAAAATGGGGGCTGGTTTTACTACCACTGCTTTAACAAGGTAAAAGGTGCTTCTGAAGATAGACGCGTAAGAATGAAGTAATCTACTGAATGGTAGCTCCCACCTTCGACGGTATTACTGGTGCTCAAAAGCATATCCTCAATACCGTCACCATTATAGTCACCTTTAGCTCTTATATTAAGCCTTTGCGATCCTCCAGAATTATCAACAAAAATTGCGCTAGTTTCATCGATGGCTTCCACCTTCACGATATGACTCATTTCATCCCAATTTGTGGCTACAACCAGACGACGCTCATCATCCTTCGAGATAATTAAAGCTAATTGCGGCGGAACACGTTTGGCAAAGTTTTTGTCCAAATTAACAACACCAAGGTAGCTTTGATGTGATGGTTTAAACAGGGATAATTCTTGCCATGACTTACATATTTTATAATCTATTATAACGGCCCCATAATCCGCAGACTGCGAAGCTTCATACCCTAAATCTATACTCGCAACTAAATCTGCGCAGGTATTAACCGTTAACTTCTTATGGTGATTATGTTTCAGCTCTGTTTCATAACCCCATATGTCTTTGTGTAAAAGTTTGAAGTCATCAGCATTGTGTATTTCCCTTGTTTGTTCGAGGAAAAACTCACCTGCATTTAATGGTAATAATGGTGCTATATTTCCAGTTGCACTCACACACCCAATCCCAAATACAACTACAGATCCTACTACTAACATTACTTTTATTATCATTTTGCATTACTCAATAAATTACGCACATAAAAATTACGATCTGTACTAAGCTGATGTCGATTAGATTCCAATGCCGCTTTTTTGAAATCACCAGCCTTGATATGTGTATTAAAATTAACAAATTTATTACTCAACCTTGTCAATCCAAGATTAAAAATCATATCAAATAATGCTAGCTTAACATCGTCAGGGTAAGCCGAGAACGTAGAGTATCCATAGAGACCTTTTAACTCTTTTTCAAAATTTACAATATGAGAGTCCCTAATTACATCAATATCTGTATTAAGAAGTTCCAACTTAGTAAATTTTTTGTAATAAGCAGCATTAGGTAGTTTCTGTGCGCCCTGAACTCTAACCCATTGTGCTTTTATGAGGTTAAACTCATCTTCAATCTGCTGAGCGGTTGCGGGCACACGCGTACTACTAACAACAAAAGGTACCTTTTGAGCAGCCTGAACATCTGTCATCATATGCCCAACACCTACAGTGACTTTACCAACAGTATCTAAATACATATGCGGTACACGCCCCTCATATTTCTCTAGATTTTTCTTCAAAATCACTTTGAGTGAGCCTGAAATAGGTAGCACTGCAGTCGCCAAATGTGCACTTAATTTTTCGTTAAACTTACGATGAGAGCGGCCGTTTGCATCGATTTTTCCGTCAGGACGAACCATGCCAACAGATTTACTTTGAAATATCTTAATCGCTGCGACTGTTTTTGAATGCTCTGGACGAGAACCCAATCTACCGTCCTCAACCAGTTTTCTTGTGGGTGGTATAAGTCCTAATAAATTATTTAGTGCTCCCTGCACGGCTTTCACATCATTTGGTGTATTTACACCGCCCACCCCTACAGATTGAGTGATTATTAACTTAGCCATTGTTACTCCTTGTAAATGTCTAAACGTTTTAATTAGCACTGACTTATAAAATTTGTAACTTATTAGTGCATCTAAACAAAATCTAGAAAATCTAGAAAATCTAGTAAATCTAGAAAATCTGTAGAAAGAATATACTTGAAATAGTAAACAGGTTAAATCATCAGAAATGATAGCTTTAAAATTAAAAACAATTACTTATGATAGTTTTAGAATAGATTCATTATTCGTCAGGGAATCTTTGAGCGATTGTAGATATCCAAAGCTGAATAGAGCAATCATTTTATTGATCACCTCTCAAAGGCATAATATTAAATTAGCAGAGGTACCACTAAATCTGACTCAACTAAATTACATTCACTTTATTATTACAACTCAACAGCCTTTACTTCAGCCGTCATATCAAGATAGCGTTGGCACCTTGTCATGAGTTGCTGGCGATAATCTGCCACAAAAGCATGCTCATCTTCATCAAGCGTTGGCAGCATCGCAATCACATCATCTATCACTTGCTCTATTTTAGTTGCCATCTTTGTTAAATTACTGACTAATAAGGCTCGTGGTAAATTCAGTTCCTCGGCGAACGAGGCCAGTTGATAAGCATAAATTTTATTAGGGTCGAATTCATCATCGATAGCCATTGCCATTTCTTGCTCGAAATCTTTATACATTGCCACATTGACTAAGTCATACCACGGGGTCGGTACCATACCTGTGGGAGTCATGAAAAATGAGTAGTTTTTGCCATGGGCATCAGCATTACCGCTCAGTAAATTAAATAAAGCCCACTGCAGCATATTTTGTTTAGCAGCTGCAGGATTAGTGCACTCACTGGCGAGGCTAAACAAACGAGCAAAGCTTACACCCTCTCGAATACCTTTCACATCACGACCTGTGCCAAAGTTGCGTTCATATTTTTTGTTAACACTGAAACCCAACGCTTGGCAGCTATCAACCATGTGCCGTCTCAAGACTTTTTGAGACTCAGGCATGTAACGACGATCAAAGCGTTCGACACAAAGGGATTTGTGTTGACCAAACTCGACAATATCGACATGAGCAACATCGTTACCAATAGCCTTAGCCAAGCGCATGGTAAGAAACTCGTTAATCACTAAATGACGGTATGGTGCAAACTTCAAAATATGTGTGGATGTCAGCGAACCGTCACCAAAGCCAAAAGTATTGCCATTATAAAACAGGTTTAGTTTGGACTGCACCCCAGCGACTGACAGCCTTGGTTTTCCATCCCACACTTCCATTGGCCATAGCTGCGGATCTTCAATTCGCTTAATCACTTCATCAGCACTTATCTCCCTTAAGGCTGTTGCCGGTATCAATGTTCCTTTTGGCGAAAAAGCGATGGCACCCGCGGTATCAAGGCCGATACCACGGATAAGGGCAAACGTATTACCACGAGATACCCCTAGCGATTCAATTAAATATTCTAAGCCTTTATTTTCGGGTAATAGGTTTACTAAAAACATCGCAATTTGATGGCTGTTAGCGGTTCCATCTAAGGGGACCATCGGCGAAATGGGAAAACCCCTTTGTTGCCAATCATGGGTGTATTGAACAGTGAATGTCTCGGTCGCGGGATCAAATGACAGCTCACCAATTATCTGATCGCCAAGATGCATATCCAAAGTCAGTTTTTCAGCTGTACTCATCATTAGTACCAGCCATTAGAGTATGCATCACTATGTTGTGCCGCCAAAATGCTAATCCCCAAGCCATTAAGAATTTTGAACACTGTCGAGATATAAACATCTTCGCCTTTCTCGACACGAATTAACGTCTTTTTGGTCACGCCACACAGCATCGCCGCCACATCTTGAGTCAGTGCCGCATTGTTTCTGGTTTCTTTAATGAGTAAACCCAAGGATTGTTGATTGAGTGCAGGTGTCATAACGTTAGTCCAAAGTATACTTTGCTACACTTTAGCTCTGAATGCTTGATATTTCAACAGAAAAGTGTAACAACCTACACTTTACTGTAATCTCCTCTGTCAAGATCAACAAAAGTATAGTTAAGTACACTTTTTAATTATCTAAGTCGCCAAACGAGTTATAAGTGTAGGTTGTTACACTATCGAATCGATTACGCCATACGTTTAAAATTAACACTGGCTTTTTTATCAGCATCATAGATATTATGAGCTTGATTATTATCAAGTTATGAATGGATGCTGTTGGTAAATGATTCTTAAAACTAAAACACTACAAATGACCAAAACGCCGCAAACGATTGCGGGTCAAAAACAGGAACAGGATGTAGCTTTCTTCTTACGCCGTGCATTTAAAGATCATCCTGAAGTACTGGTTATTAACGACTTCAAATTTAGCTTTAATGATGAAACGGCTCAAATCGATCACTTGATCGTGTATACATATGGCTTTGTGCTAATTGAATCAAAAAGCATTAAAGGTCACGTTAAAGTGAACAACCAAGGCGAATGGACACGCAGTTATAACAACCAATGGTCAGGTATGTCTTCGCCAATCAAGCAAGTTGAGCTGCAACAAGCCTTGTTGCAAGAAATGCTCAAGCATCATAAGAATGACATATTAGGTAAGTTACTGGGTATAAAGCAGCAAGGCTTCAATGGACGCTGCTGGCATTATTTATGTGCGGTATCCAGTAATGCTGTGATCGACCGAAAAACCATGCCCAAAGAGATTTCGGACAAACTGTATAAAACTGAATTTTTGGTCGATGAGCTCAAAAATATCATGAATCTTAAACACAAATTGCTCCGCTTGGTAAGCGTCACCGACACTCGACCAGACTTTAGTCAGCAAGAACTCGATTCAATTAGCCAATTTCTTATTAGCCAACATATCGACTCAAATACTCAGCAAACTGAAGCTACTCCAGCACAACAAAAGCAAATCCAACCGATACCAAATACACCAGAATTTAAACCAGAGCTTGAGCAAGGGCCTAAACCAGCATCAGCGCCCACTCATCATCTAGCTCAATCTACTGTCGCAAGACTTGCACCAGTAGCAGCATTCGCGCATGAGCAACACCCCATAATAAGCTGCAAACATTGCGGTGAATCAACACAATACACCCCGATGTATGGCAAATTCGGCTACTACATCAACTGCAACCAGTGCAGTAAAAACACACCAATGAAACAAGCCTGCCCACAATGCATGAGTAAAAACACCAAAGTCACTAAGCGCAAAGAAACCTACACATTGAATTGTGCGGACTGTGGATTTGAAAAGCAGATTATTTAATCATTAGAAGCACTTATAGGCATAAACTGTAATGATCTGACTAGGACGTCAATATGAAAGATAAAGATAAAATCGCAGTATTTATTGATGCTGATAATGCACCAGCTAAGAAAATTGATAAAGTACTAGCGGAGCTTGCTCGCTATGGTGTGGTAAACATACGTAAAGCATACGGCAATTGGAAAAACGCTAATCTAAAAGCTTGGGAAGATGTATTACATGAGTATGCGATTCAGCCCATACAGCAATTCGATTTAACTAAAGGCAAAAATGCCACAGATATGGCACTTGTTATCGATGTGATGGATGTTTTATATACAAAAAATGTTGATATTATTTGTTTAGTCTCATCAGATTGCGATTTTACCCCCTTAGTCACGAGAGCTCTCGCCGATGGTAAAACCATCATAGGATTTGGTGAACGCAAAGCTCCGATGCCATTTGTTAATAGCTGTTCTCGCTTTTTATTTCTAGATGACGACAAAGGCACAGAGGCTCCATTACCAACAGCCACTAAAAGCTTAAACAAAAATACAAAACTCATCAGTTTATTAAGGCAAGCTATTGAGGCTGTAGAGGATGATGACGGATGGGCAATGTTGGGACCTATCGGTACTCATATTTCTAACCATGCCTCGTTTGATCAGCGTAATTATGGCTTCAAAAAATTAAGTGACTTATTCACATCGATAGATCTTTTTGAAATGAAGAAAACCAATGGTTCTGTCATTTGGATAAGAGACAAGAAAAGGAACAAAACGTTAAATGGCAAGGGGAAATAACGATTATCTTTTCCTTTGGCACCTTTATATGTGCTTACTTTCATTGTTTTTTAAAATCTTCAATAAATCAGAAGCACCTTTCCTATAACTATTAGACGATGAACTGCTTTTAAGTGAGCTACAACCAAAAACACTGGAATTCATCAAGATAAAAAACTTTTCAACTGCATCAAATAAAGCAAAAATCTCACCTTCTACAGGATCGACAATACTCGAACTCATCATCGTTGGATAATCTGCATGAGCACCTAATTTATGTCTAAACTCTTTTAGAGGTTTACGTAAATGGGTAATTCCATTTTCATATAAACCTCTTATTTCTTGATATTTATCACTTTTTTCAACCACGTCAGATTTTAATAAATATTCCAAAGTCAGATTTAAATGGCTATTATTCCCGCGCCCTTGCTCCTTGGGATCCGTCAGCTTACACAATTGCAGTATCATTGAGTCACGGAATGACCAATGTACTAATCTAAAAAACTCGAGTGAAGCCTCTGAAATAATCTGTCGATTTTCTGCATCACTATAGAGCTGTTCATACGTGAGCTTAAGATGCTTAATCTCGTAAAATATCTCTCTAGCCTTAATAAACTCACTCCTAAACTGCTCCATAATTTGCCCTTTAATAATTGTTTGAAATCTAGGTAATCCGGTATTCATCAAGTTATACCCCCCAATGAGGCATAAGAGGATGCTTAAATTGATGAAGTGGCATTACTTAATATTTGATTTAATGATCTCAGGTCGCCTAAATACCCTTGAATGTTTGCATTTACCCATTCATCTTTCGAAATATCAGGCCAATTAACATTCAAACCAAAATTGAAAAAGAGTTCTTCAAAGAAAAAACGTTGTGTTCGACCATTACCCTCCCTAAAAGGGTGAATAATGTTCAATTCACAAAAAATATCGGTAATCTCTGTAACTAACTCACCTTTTGAATCGCATCGTTCCAATAATACGATTCGAGAAAATTGCTTATTCGCTTCAGCTTCAATTCTTGAGCAAGTACAAAACCGTGTATTTCCCTTAGAAATATCAACAGTTCTTATTTCACCAGCCCAATGATAGATATCTTGAAATAATTGCCTGTGCAGGCTTTGGAGATGCTTTAAGTTAAAGTCTTGTATCGAGGTAATTGTTGATGAGTATTCGCTGTATCGAATCGCAGTAAAAGCCAGTTCGGCTTCTGCGAGGTTGCCATAATCTTGAATATTAAGCTTATTTTGCAGTACTTCAGAAGCGGGATAACAGTAACTGTCGTGACTTACCCCGTATTTATCGCGCATATTTTAGTTTCAAATCATCGATCGATTTTCCGGCATTTTCTTTCTTCATAGATAAGCCTTCATAACGAGAGCTCATTTCAAAATTGCTCATTTTCGGAGTGAAAGTTTGAGTATTCTTCGGTGCTTTATTGGTTGCTGAATTTGCCATATACCCTCCTCGATAACGACTATATTATAGCCTAGTCTAGCCTACTCTTCTATATAGCCCAGTCTTTATCCATGAGATAAACGCCCTTCCCCAGAATAACAAAAAGCCCCGATACTGTTAGGTATCGAGGCTTTCTCTTTTCTTTTACAAGAAATTTGGTTTTAAGCTTTTAGGCTTGAAACAACATTTGATCTAACGCAGGAAAAATCAGCTTAGAGCAAGGCTTTTTGTCACGAAGCGTAGTGTTTTTCTACGTGAGTGGCAAAGTAACGCCGCTATAACTGATTTTAACCAGTTAGATTACATCATGCCGCCCATTCCGCCCATACCACCCATTCCGCCCATATCTGGCGCAGAATCTTGTGGTACTTCAGCAATCATCGCTTCTGTTGTGATCATAAGACCAGCAATAGACGCGGCGAACTGTAGCGCGCTACGAGTCACTTTAGTTGGGTCTAGGATACCCATTTCTAACATGTCACCGTAGGTGTCGTTACCAGCGTTGTAACCGAAGTTACCTTCACCGTTTTTAACAGTGTTAGCAACAACTGATGCTTCTTGACCAGCGTTAGTTGCGATTTGACGTAAAGGCGCTTCCATAGCACGTAGTGCAATCACTACACCGTGTTTTTGGTCTTCGTTCAATACTTCAACATCTTTAATCTTGCTTGCTACGCGAACAAGGGCAACACCACCACCGGCGACCACACCTTCTTCAACCGCTGCGCGAGTTGCATGTAATGCATCTTCTACGCGCGCTTTTTTCTCTTTCATTTCAACTTCGGTTGCTGCGCCAACTTTGATGACTGCAACACCGCCAGCTAACTTAGCCATACGCTCTTGAAGCTTTTCTTTGTCGTAGTCTGAAGTTGACTCTTCAACTTGTTGTTTGATTTGCGAAACACGTGC
Organism: Shewanella sp. SR43-8; assembly: GCF_014163775.1. Classification (NCBI taxonomy): domain Bacteria; kingdom Pseudomonadati; phylum Pseudomonadota; class Gammaproteobacteria; order Alteromonadales; family Shewanellaceae; genus Shewanella; species Shewanella sp. SR43-8. The sequence goes on from NZ_JACJDX010000014.1 coordinate 92,161, forward strand.
AGAAATTTGCACTTGGTCGCCACTACCGTCGATGATAGTAGTGTTATCTTTAGTGATGATGACGCGCTTAGCTGTACCTAAATCTTCTAGAGTCGCTTTTTCAAGTTCTAGACCGATTTCTTCAGCGATAACAGTACCGCCAGTTAAGATTGCAACGTCTTGTAGCATTGCTTTACGACGGTCGCCAAAACCAGGTGCTTTAACAGCAGCTACTTTAACGATGCCACGCATGTTGTTCACAACTAAAGTTGCTAATGCTTCGCCTTCAACGTCTTCTGCAACGATAAGCAATGGCTTACCTGTTTTCGCTAGACCTTCAAGGATTGGTAGCAATTCACGGATGTTAGAGACTTTTTTGTCTACTAATAAAATGAATGGGCTATCTAATTCAATGCTGCCAGTTTCTGGCTTGTTGATGAAGTATGGTGATAGGTAACCACGGTCAAACTGCATACCTTCAACAACGTCTAATTCGTTTTCAAGCGCTTGGCCTTCTTCAACTGTGATAACGCCTTCTTTACCGACTTTTTCCATTGCGGTGGCAATGATGTCGCCGATTGACTCATCAGAGTTAGCAGAGATAGTACCTACTTGAGCAATGGCTTTAGTGTCTGAACACTCTTGAGAAAGTAGTTTAAGTTCAGCAACGGCTGCGATAACCGCTTTGTCGATACCGCGCTTAAGGTCCATTGGGTTCATACCCGCTGCAACTGCTTTTAGACCTTCAACAACAATAGCTTGTGCTAATACTGTTGCAGTAGTGGTACCGTCACCGGCAGCATCATTGGCTTTAGAAGCAACTTCTTTGACCATTTGTGCGCCCATGTTTTCGAACTTGTCTGTTAGTTCGATTTCTTTAGCCACTGACACACCATCTTTAGTGATCATTGGCGAACCAAAGCTTTTATCTAAAACAACGTTACGACCTTTAGGGCCTAAGGTTACTTTAACTGCGTTGGCTAGGATGTTAACGCCTGCAAGCATTTTTACGCGTGCGTCGTTACCAAATAAGACTTCTTTTGCTGCCATTTTTTGATGTTCCTTTAAATTTAATGATTAAGTGGAAAGTCGATTGATGCGTGAGGCTTAGCCTACTACTGCCATCAGGTCAGCTTCTGACAGGATTAAGACTTCTTCACCGTCAATTTTTTCTTTCTTAACGCCGTAACCTTCATTGAAGATCACTACGTCGCCCACTTTAACGTCAAGTGGAGTAACTGTGCCATTTTCTGAAATACGACCGTTGCCTACAGCAAGGATTTCACCGCGAGTTGATTTTTCTGCTGCGCTGCCTGTAAGCACGATGCCACCTGCAGATTTAGATTCAACTTCTAAACGTTTAACGATAACGCGGTCATGTAATGGACGAATATTCATCTATGAACTCTCCTAATGATTTGATGCCCAAAAAGCGAGGCTATTGACTAACAAATAAGGGTTTTCCCCTTGATGCATGTGATATGGGGGTGGTTAGTCGTAGATCCAAGGGGAATTTAAAAAAAAACTCTACTTTTTTTAAGTCTGTTTTATTAAAGTAACGCTAATCCTGATAGAATTCGGCTCCGTTAAAATATCAAAGCTGAGAATTGATGAAAGACAGACACGGGTTGCTCACAGCGCCAATTGGTCGTGTGCTGCTTAACATGACCTTACCGAACCTGATTGGGATTATGACCATTCTTGGTGGCAGTCTGGTAGACATCTTTTTTATCAGTCAGTTAGGCACAGAATCGCTCGCGGCAGTCAGCTTTACTTTCCCAATAACCTTAGTCATTTCCAGTATTGGTATTGGCATTGGCGCCGGCGTGTCGACCAATTTAGGTCGCTTGATTGGTTCTGGGCATGCGCCCGAATCCAGAGTGTTTTTATATGACGCCTTGTGTATGACCTTTGTGATTATTTGGGGCTTATCGATTCTCGGTTGCATCTTTATAGAACCCGTTTTCAGTTTACTGGGTGCTAATAGCGCCAGCTTGCCGCTCATTAATGACTACATGTGGTACTGGTATTTAGGCGCTCCAGCGCTGGTGTTATTAATGGTGGGTAATCAAGCATTACGCGCCACGGGTGACACTCATTCTCCGGCTAAAATTATGATGTTAGCCGCGATTGTTAATTTGATCCTCGACCCGCTACTTATCTTCGGTATTGGGCCTTTTCCACGACTTGAAATCCAAGGTGCGGCGATTGCGACAACACTGTCTTGGGTGGTGGCCATGTCACTGTCGGGCTACCTGATCATTGTCAAACGTAAACTGGTGCAGTTTGCAGACTTTGATGTTGGCCGGTTAATTTTACACTGGAAAGTCTTATCGCATATTGCCCGCCCGGCAGCATTAATGAATGTGATTAATCCGATTGCCAACGGCATTATTATGGCGATGTTGGCCCGAATTGATCATGCTGGTGTGGCCGCATTTGGTGCCGGTATTCGCCTAGAGTCGGTATTGTTGATTGTGGTGATGGCGCTGTCGTCGAGTTTAATGCCGTTTATTGCGCAAAACTTAGGTGCTGGGCAACATGATCGCGCTAAAAAAGCCTTATTGATGTCATTGCGGTTTGCATTTGTGTTTCAAACGTTATTGTTTATTCCGCTGTTTTTTTATGCTGAGTCTATTGCCGGGCTATTTACTCATGACCCACTGGTTATCGAATGGCTGAGTTTTTATATTATGATATTGCCTGTCTCTTATGGGCCGCTTGCCATTGTGATTATGGTTGCCACTAGCTTAAATGCTTATCATAGACCCTTGAGTTCACTGGTAATTAACTTATGCCGCTTAATGTTATTGATGCTACCGCTGGCAGCGCTAGGCTCTTATATTGGTGGCGTGAAAGGGATTTTATTGGCACTCCCCATCGCCAATACGTTAATGGGTATAGCTTGTTATTATCTGGCGACTAAAATTAGCGAACCCGAAAAGATTAAGCATGCTGTGCCTTGCCCAGATAACGCTAATCACACCGCATCTGACGATGCTGCTACATCGGACGATCAAGTCGATACAACCAAGCCAAGCACTCGCCTCAGTGAATATTAAACTGTGTTAATAATGGCCGCCGAACTTGCTTTTTAATCGCGCTAAGGTGATTAATAAGCTTATATTTTGATCGCAACAAATCTGGTTTATGATGAAAAAGTCCATTTATGCCGCCATGCTCTCAGGCATTATTTGCCCTGGCAGTGGCCAACTCTGGTTAGGGAAAAAGCTACTCGGCTGGGGGTTTATCAGTGTCAGTTTACTGTGCGTGTTGGTGATAATGAACCAGATAATTAGCCGCGCCCAAGTGATTGCCGAGCAAATTTTGGCCGGTGAGATTGGCAATGATTTAAGCTCCATTTATGCTGCTGTCTCTGGGGCGGCACTCGACACTGCAAGTGCCAGCATGTCGGCCTTAACTTGGGTGTTTTTGGCCAACTGGGGCTTAAGCATTATTAGTGCATTTTGGTTAGGCGCGCAGCAAGACAAGCAGCTTCAGCTACAAAAATAAAAACCGCAATAAACACAAAAACAGCCGAGTAATGCATCTGCATCAATCGGCTGCTTATTCTTATCTGTCATCAAAACGCAATATTTCGTCAACCAACACTGTAGATAACGTTGATCAAAGATTAAATTCGCTTAGTGCGATTAAGACGGTTTGTGGTCGTCTTTTGGCTTAATCGGCTCAACATCAATAATATCGTCATCCTGATTGTGATCCGTTTTGGCATGCTTATCTTGAGGCGGGTTTTCACTCACATCAACATCATGTTGCTCATGCTCAATTTGATGGCTACGTGGGCGATCATTTTTATGCTCAAAATCACCGTCGAAGGTATTACCCTGCTGATCAAATGGCTTTTGCCCCGCAAAAGGACCCGATTGTCCGAAAGGACTTTGGCCACCAAAACCAGGTTTAAAACCACCATTGGCGACCACACGCAATTGCATACGCTTATATAAAAACGCGGCAATGGGGGAGCGGGTTAATGGGGTTAATAGAATTAAACCAATAAAGTCGGTCACAAAACCTGGAATAAGCAATAACACCCCGGCGGCGGCAAGCATCATACCTTCAACAATTTCTTGTCCGGGTGCTTCACCACGAGCTAATTTTTGTTGCACGCTCATTAACGTGCTTAACCCTTGGCTACGTACCAATGACACACCAACAACGGCAGTAAAAAGTACCAAGGCGACGGTAGTCCATGAGCCAATTGAACTGGCAACTTCAATGAGTACATTGAGCTCTATAACGGGTACTAAAACAAATATTAACAATAAAATAAAAAACATATTGGCCTCTAATGATCGCTTTTTGATAGAGTGGCGACCGATAAAATAACTGTTGCCGATGAAACTTAAATGGGGGTGAACGGGTCTATTTTCAAGACGCGTCACGAATATCATCTCAGTTTAATGAAAATGATGCTAAAACATCGTACTGTAATGCATTGCAGTATAACGCCTTTAACTTAAGTAAACTTTAAGACAACTTATGTATAAACCTGAACAGCTACTTATTTTAACCTCTTGCCCAAATGCTGAGGTCGCTGCAGGTATTGCGACAAAATTAATCGAAGCGAAATTGGCAGCATGCGTACAAATAGGCCAAGCCGTTGAGTCAATTTATCGCTGGGACAATAAAATTTGTCAGTCAAATGAAGTACCAATACAAATAAAATGTATGGCATCAGATTATCATTCAATTGAACAACTCGTGATCAAAATGCATCCTTATGAAGTACCAGAATTCATTGCCACTCCGATTATCGGTGGTTTTGGCCCTTATTTACAATGGATAAAAGACAACTCACCATCATGAAAAAAATCGTCGCACTATGCCTAACATCTCTGTTACTGATGTCATCAATCCTCCTCGCGCCAGTGGCACACAGCGCGAATACCTTGGGGAATAAATTCAGCTTTTTAAGCAGTGAACCTGAATTAATGAAGGTCAACGATGCTTTTGTGTTTGACTACCAACAACAAGGTAATCAGCTCAAAATCAACTTTGTGATTGCTGAGGGTTATTATCTATACCGCGACAAGCTGCAGTTTTCTGTCGATGGTGCAGTTATTGGTGATATTGAATTACCTCATGGTAAAAACCACCATGACGAATATTTTGGCGACCAAGAGGTGTTTTACTCGTTCGTTGAAATTCCGATTGCATTTAAAGAAGCCCAAGAAGGTGCGGTGTTTCATGTCACCTTTATGGGTTGTGCTGAAGGTACTTTGTGTTACCCACCGACCAAGCGTGATGTAACCTTATCAGCCATTGAAGCGAATGATGGCAAGATAGTCAGCAAAAAAGTGATTGGCGCCCCTGATGACACGCAATCAGCAAACCTAACCAATGCAACTGATGCTCCAGCAACCCCTATCACTGAGCAAGACACGTTAAACCAAATGCTGCAAAACGATAGCCTGTTGTGGACCTTAGTGATTTTCTTTGGTTTAGGTATCGGCTTAGCATTAACACCATGCGTGTTCCCTATGTACCCTATTTTATCGGGCATTATTGTTGGCCAAGGCCAAAAATTGTCAACGGCCAAGGCCTTCACCCTATCAATGGCCTATGTACAAGGCATGGCGATTACTTACTCCTTACTCGGACTAGTCGTTGCTTCTGCTGGACTTAAGTTTCAAGCAGCCTTGCAACACCCTGCAATTTTGATTTTCTTAGCAGTGATGTTTGTATTGCTGAGTTTGTCGATGTTTGGCATGTACGATTTAAAACTGCCATCTAAATGGCAGGAAAAAATGAACTCAATGTCGAACAACCAAAAAGGTGGCAACCTGATTGGCGTGTTCATGATGGGCGTGATTTCAGGCTTAGTCGCCTCACCTTGCACCACCGCGCCATTATCTGGCGTGCTTATTTACGTGGCGCAGTCTGGCGACTTGCTACAAGGCTTTTTAGCCCTATATGTACTGAGTATGGGCATGGGCTTACCGTTATTAGTTATTGGCACTTCCGGTGGTAAAATTTTACCTCGCGCAGGGGCTTGGATGGACATTATTAAAACCATCTTTGGCTTCTTGCTGATTTCAGTGTCTATCGTGATGGTTGGCCGTATTTGGCCAGGTTTAGTATCCGATTTACTCTGGTCTGTATGGGCAATCAGCTTAATTGCTTACTTAATGCATCAAAATAGATTGTCAGAGTTTAACTGGAAACAAAGCACCCGTGGAGTACTGCTATTGTTGGCGTTAATGGCAAGCTTCTCTTATGGTTTCCAAGCAATGATGGCTGGCTTTGGCCATACCTCTGTGCAGATGAACCAAGCGGGTGTTGAAGGTAAAACCAAAACCGAAGCAAATCACTTTATCCGCATTAAATCGCTAGACGATTTAGAAGTAGAATTAGATAAGGCCAGTATTAGCGGCAAAACTGTAATGTTAGATTTATATGCCGACTGGTGTGTGGCTTGTAAAGAGTTTGAAGCTATTACCTTTAAAAATGCTGATGTTGAAGCACGGATGAAGCAAATGGTGTTATTACAAGCGGACGTGACTGCCAGTGATTATATTGATAATGAGTTGCTAGAGCATTATGGCGTATTGGGTTTACCGACATTATTAATGTTCAATGCCGATGGCAAACAACGTGAAGATTTACGGGTAACCGGATTTATGGGACCAAAAGACTTTGCAGCCCATTTAGATATCCTTTTAGCAAAATAAATCGCCTGAGTAATATCGCGCATTAACGCAATGCGCGATATCTACACGGCAAATATAATGCATTCACTTTATTGACTAAATAAGTTACCTAACAGGCTATGTTGCTCATCATACTTAGCTGTAAGTAGGGTATTAAGTGCAGTTATAAAGATAATCTGTTAGTAAAATCTTTGCCTAGAACACAATATAAAACAGTATCTTTAATCACTAAAGATGCTGTTTTTTGCTTTTGTGGTATTAAAGTCACCGTAAGTTAACCTTTTTCTTATACAATATAATTTTTATATTCCTCATCTAAGGAGTTTTATGGAACCCGCTATCCTTATTATCACTCTGCTTTGCGGTATGTTGGTTAGCCGTGTTGGTTTACCGCCACTCATAGGTTATCTTGCTGCTGGTTTTGTATTATTTACCTTAGGAATTAAAGACACTAGCTTGCCTATTTTGCAACAGCTTGCCGACCTAGGCGTTACCTTACTGCTGTTTTCCATTGGCCTTAAACTTGATCTAAAGAGTCTTTTTAAAGCCGAAGTATGGGCTGGTTCAAGTTTGCATTTAATCGGTTCAATTCTGTTTTTTGTGCCTGTACTTAAGGTATTAGGCTTTTTAGGCATTGAGCAACTAGATGGGTTTAGCTTTAATCAACTGATGCTAGTTGCGTTTGCTCTGAGTTTTTCAAGTACTGTATTTGCGGTAAAAGTACTTGAAGACAGCGGTGATATGCAGTCTCTATATGGTCGAGTAGCGATTGGTATCTTAATTATGCAAGATATCTTCGCGGTAATATTTTTAACCATTTCCAAAGGTAACATTCCATCTGTTTGGGCCTTTGCCTTGTTGTTACTCCCATTAGCAAAGCCACTGATATACAAAGTGTTTGACCGAGTAGGCCACGGTGAAATGTTAGTGTTATTTGGCCTAGTAATGGCCTTAGTTGTGGGCGCATGGCTATTTGAAGCCGTAGGTTTAAAGCCAGATTTAGGCGCTCTAATTGTGGGGATTTTACTCGCAGGACATGCTAAATCATCTGAATTAGCTAAATCGATTTATTTCTTTAAAGAGCTATTCTTAGTCGCATTTTTCTTAACCATTGGTTTAAACGGTTTGCCGACACTGGCAGATATCGGCTTAGCCGCTATTTTAGTGGTGTTAATCCCGGTTAAGATTGTTATGTTTATCTACTTGCTAACCCGCTTTAAATTACGTTCGCGCACCTCGTTATTAGCCTCATTTAACTTAGGTAACTACAGTGAGTTTGGTTTAATTGTAGCTGCTGTTGCGGCGCAAAAAGGTTGGTTACCACCGCAATGGCTGATTATTATTGCGGTCGCCTTAAGCATTAGTTTCTTATTTGCAGCACCGCTGAATAACAGCGTCGCGAAGATTTATTTACGTTATCAAACCAGACTAATGAAACTAGAACGCCATCCTTTGCACCCTGAAGATCGCCAGATTCCAATTGGTAATCCACGCTTCTTAATTTTAGGTATGGGCCGAATTGGTTCAGGTGCTTATGATGAATTACGTTCAAAATACATAGGCGAAATATTAGGTATTGAGCATAAACAAGAGCTGGTCGACTTTCATCGCAATCAAGGTCGTAATGTCGTTCAAGGGGATGCTGGCGATACCGATTTTTGGGAAAAGCTCGAACGAGCTCCTAATTTAGAGTTGGTTTTACTGGCAATGCCAAATCACGTCGGTAACTTGTTTGCCGTTCAACAACTAAAAAGATTAAATTACGAAGGTAAAATCAGTGCCATTGTACAATACACAGAAGACGCCGATTCGTTAAAAGACTCAGGTGTGAATACTGTGTACAACTTGTATGAAGCAGCAGGTAGAGGTTTTGTTGACCATGTGATTAAAGAGCTACTTGATTCGCCATCAGTCATCGCATCTGAATCCGCCGGCGAAATAACCAATGAGAATCACGCTATAGCGGCAGATGAGCAGCCCGTTAAGTCAACATCATAAAATCTGTCCCTAAGTTGCGATCCATTTAAAACGCCTAGAAATATCTCTAGGCGTTTTTGTTTTCCACAACGTATTTTCAATTTTGCGTCGGATAAACAAATCACAGTTACAGATCGAGTAAAGTCATGCTATAACTCCACTAATAAGACTTTTTCTTGTCACCCTTTGTTGGATTTTTTGAAGTATGTCAAACCCTGCTCAACGCGCGACTAAATTATTCGTGCAAACTTTTGGCACTAAGCCCGATGATTTATACCAAGCGCCCGGGCGAGTTAACATTATGGGCGAACATACCGACTATAACGAAGGCCTCGCATTACCTGCCGCCATTAATTTTCATACTGTTATTGCTGTAAAGCATCGCGATGATGATTTATTTCGCGCGGTCAGTACCGCTTTTCCGGGGCACATTAAACAATGGTACTTTGGCGAAGAAGGAACCGTAGCTGCTGGCGATGATTGGAGCCATTATTTAAAGGGCGTTACAGCCGCAATGAACCAATCAGGTTTACAGGCAAAAGGCTTAGACTTAGCGATTGTCGGTGATGTGCCGCTTGGGGCAGGTTTATCATCTTCAGCAGCACTGGAAATCGCGTTTGGTACTGCTATCAGTAATGCCAGCCAATTACATTTATCACCTATTGCTATTGCCCAATTAGCACAGCGCGGTGAAAGCCAATTTATGCAATTAAATTGCGGCATGATGGACCAAATTATCAGTGCGATGGCAGAGCCCGATCATGCCTTATTGATTGATTGCTTAGAACTAGAAAGCGAAGCTGTGCTATTGCCTGAAGAATTAAGCTTGATTGTGATTGATATAAAACAAGATCGTCATGTTTTTACGCAGCAGTTTGAACAGCGCAAACAAGAATGCAGTCAGATCACTGCGATACTTGGCCTCGATTCTCTTCGCGATTTATCACTCGCCCAACTGAATCTAAATAAAGAGGTATTGAGTGATGAACAGTTTCGCCGTGCTCGCCATGTGATCACTGAAAACCAACGCACCAGTAATGCAGCCCGAGCATTACAACAGAATAATATTGCTCGTTTTAGTGAGTTAATGGCGCAGTCTCAAGTTTCAATGCGTGATGACTTTGAGATTATTACCCCTGAAATCGATTGCTTGGTGACTATGGTTGCATCGCTGATCGGCGAACAAGGCGGTGTGCGGATGAGCGATGGCTGTGTATTAGCTCTGGTTAATCATGATCTCACCGATGAGGTGATTAATGTGGTTGAAAAGCAATATTTTGAGCAAACAGGTATCGAAGCAACAATATACTTGTGTTCAGCAAGTGGCGGTGCAGGACGCATCAGTTAATATTTTACAAAAGTGGGAAGCATAAATGGTACGTTTTAGTGTATTGGAACCTTGGCAAGATCCCCGTGGTGGAGAGATTGAACGGGTAAGAATCGATAATGGCATCATCGCACTCGAAGTATTAAGTTTAGGCGGCATTATTCGATCATTATGGACTCCCGATCGCAATGGTGAACGTAAAAATATTGTCTTAGGTTGCGACAGCGCCGAAGATTATTTAGCCCAACAAGCACATTTAGGTGCGATTGCAGGACGTTATAGCAATCGTATTGCCAATGGTAAAACTCAATATAATGGCCAACAATACTCACTGAGTATTAATCAAGCGACTAACTGTTTACATGGTGGCGCGGAGGGGTTTAATCGCAAATTATGGCAGCTTGGGCCATTAAGTGATGGCATGCGCTTAACCTTAAAAAGCCCTGACGGCGACATGGGGTTTCCAGGTAATTGCACCGTACAGCTCGATTACCGCTTAGCGGGTAACAATGTGTACATTGAAATGCTGGCCAGCACAGATAAAGCCTGCCCCATTAGTTTAACCCAGCATAGCTACTTTAATTTAGACGGTAATCGTAGCGATACCAATGCTCAACATACTCTACAAGTGGATGCTAAACATTACCTCACAATGAATGATGTTGGCATACCAACGTCAATGCAAGCTACCGCAGGCAGCGATTTAGACATGGCTGTACCTACACCAATGTCGGTGCAGACCGAGCGCGCAGCATTGGCCGCCACTAAAGGTTTTGATCATTGTTATGTGTTAGATAACCCAGGGGCAGACTTGCAACGTTTTGGTTGCTTAGCCAGCCCAAATAGCGGCCGCAGTATGACGGTTTATACTAACCAACCCGGCGTACAAGTTTACGGGGCTAATTTTTTGCAAGGCACTATTGGTAAAAAACAACGTCCACTTTGCGATCACCAAGCCGTGTGTATTGAACCGCAGATGCTACCTGATTCACCTAATCAACCAGACTTAGCTGGTGATGTGTGGGTAAAACCGGGACACGTTTATCATCACATCACTCGATATCAGTTTGATGCAGAATAATCCGCCTGTTAAATCTGATTTTAATGCTGAAGACATTGGCCAAATTGCCATAGGGGCTTTTGCCCTGTCGGTGCCGATTGCATTTTCTGAAGAAGCTTGGCATTTATCAGCCAGCTTACCAAGCTTAAATTTGGTCTTGATAGTGGTACTGTCGCTAGCGTTTATTGCCTTATTTGCCTACCAGAGTGTATTTCAGGCCAATATTATTAAGCGCAGACAAGCATTTCTATTACGAGTCGTTGCTGCCTATATATTGACGTTATTAGTCGTGGGAATAGTGCTTTTAGCATTAGATAAATTGCCGTTATGGGACGATCCCATTTTAGCATTTAAGCGGATGATATTAATTGCGATGCCCGCATCGATGGGCGCAATTATTGTTGATAGTTTTGACAAAGAATAAACGTCATAAGCAATAAAAAATTATTGCTTATGACGTTGTCAATCTATGACCAATATAAACCAGTAATGCGGCTAATCACACAATACATTAAGTCTAAAACTTAATGTATTGCACAGAATTAATCGTCTAAGCTATCACCTATTTCATCAAAGCTGTCATCATCATCATCTGAGTCATCAAATTCTGGAATGTCATCATCTGAATCAATAACTTCATCTGGTTCTGGCACTGGTTTAGCCTTACGAGGAGGCGCTGTGTCTGGTACTTTTGACAAGTCGATACGTGATTGATGCTTTAACATAAACTCAGCACGTGCCGCTTTCCAAGCATCATTAAACTCAGCGATTGCCGCTTTTGTTTGCTCATCATCTAAGTCATGTAAATTCACTTTAACGATGTCTTCTACATACTCAACAATCGTATTACGAATTGTATTGTAAAAGTAGATGCGCCCTGGAGACGCTTGTGGCAGTTGGTTATCATGAACAACAATAGTATTACCTTTTGATGTTCTTAATTCACCAAACCAAACCTGTTTTTTTGCTGTGTTATACATATATGCTAACGCCCTTAAATCAACACATATCCTAAAAATGATGCAGCTTGATGGCTAATAAAACAGCCAATCTACAACACGATTATTTGTTCTGTATTTACGTGGGTATTTAAACAGAATATTTCTGAGAATCAATGCCTAAAACGATGATTTTTTCAAGTAATCGCATAAAAATGTCCGTCGTAGTCGATTTTTAACACTTTACTGTCTTTTTTCTCACAAAATAATCGTCCACAAAGGCAATTAGCCACTTTTAGGCTAACCACTTTGTCTTGACGACTTTAGCTTAAAAAAATCAAGCTTCAAGTTTTTTTAGCAAAATATATGCTGATAAATATTCCGAATGGATCGGCACACACATAACGCCGCGGCTTAGGCTTGTAGATTTAATACAATCTTGCCTTTATGTTGCCCAGATTCCATACGCTGATGTGCCTCGACGACTTGAGCAAAAGCAAATACGCTATCTACAGGAATACTCATTTCACCACTGTTTAATAATGGCCATACATATTGCGCTAAGCCTTGAGCAATTTGCGCTTTATTTTGCACGCTTTGTGGTCGTAATGTTGAACCTGTCCACACTACCCGTTTTGCCATAATGCGAAAAATATCTACATTTGCCTGAGGACCCCGTTGCATCGCGACGGACACCATACGCCCATCAGTGGCTATGGCTTTGAGATTTTCATTAATAAAGTCGCCACCAGCAATGTCCATAATCACATTGACCCCTAGGCCATCCGTTGCCGCCAAGATAGGTTCGACAAAATGCTCTTCATTATAATTAATGGCCACACTGGCACCTTGCTCCAAACAATATTGGCATTTTTCAGCGCTACCAGAAGTCGCAAATACCCTAGCACCTAAGCAACTGGCCATTTGGATTGCGGTCGTACCGATACCGCCAGATCCACCATGGATCAGTACGCTTTCACCTGCTTTAAGCCCGCCACGAATAAATAAGTTACCCCACACGGTAAAAAAGGTTTCTGGCAGAGCTGCCGCTTGTACGTAACTGTAACCGGTAGGAATAGGTAAACAATGGGCGGCATAAGTGTTAACCAACTCGGCATAACCTCCACCAGGCACTAACGCACACACTTTGTCGCCGACCTGCCACTGAGTTACATCATCTGCCACGGCAACAATTTCACCGGCCACTTCTAAACCTAGGATTGGGCTAGCATCTGCTGGCGGTGGATAAGCCCCCACACGCTGTTTAATGTCTGGGCCATTCACTCCAGCAGCATGGACCTTAATCGTCACTTGACCCGCGGATGGCATCGCAAGTGTTGATTGTGCCATGGTCATCACGCTTGGTTCGCCAGGTTGCTCAACCATCACATGAGTAAATTGTCTATCTAATGTCGCCATAAAAATGTTCTCTCGGTTAATTGCAGTTAAAAAGTAACCAATGTTAACTATCTGTTATTGGCACACTGTAGCTGTTCACAATATGAACATATTTGTTAGTAAATACTTAAATAGTATCTTTTTTAATCAAAAAAAGATTGCCTCTTCACTTTAAACAATTACTATACGCGCCCGTTCATCCCATGGAGCACAATACTTGCTAAAGTACCTGTTCATTTTACTGTCTGTTTTCAGTATTCACGCCCATGCCGCGCCAATTCGTATTGCCTCAGATATTTGGTGTCCATATGCCTGTGATACTAACACTGGTTATGTTGTGGAATTGACTCGTCGCGCTTTTGAAATTCAAAATCAACCTGTTGAATTTATGATAGCCCCTTTTAAAAGAGTCATGCTTGAACTTCAAAGGAACAATGTCGATGCTGTCATTGGATTGTCTAAAAAAGCGATAGGCAACTATCAATTACTAAGTAATGACGTGATTGTGGGCTATAAAAGTAACGACTTTTATACTCTAGTTGACAGCACTGAGTCATTTGAGCAAATATCCGACCTCAATAATACCCAACAGGTTGCCGTTGTCACTGGCTACCAATATGGCAAAGAACTGGATACATGGCTTAACTCCCACCCGAGCACCTATTTTGCCTCGGGTAATGACCCTATCGCGATGAACATTATTCGCCTTATAAAAGGCCGCCACTCGGTGATTATCGACAACAAAAATGTCATTGAGTACACCGCAAGTCAACTAAACTTAAATCAACAACTTCGTTATGCAGGCACTATAGGTAAACCGGTTCCTTTATATATTGGTTTTAACCCGCAAAATAAAGCCTATGTGAGCGCTTTTGACCGCGGCATACAGATGCTAAAAGCCAATGGCGAATATAAGCAAATTATGGATAAATACAAAATATTACCGGAAGTCACCTCAGCCGACGCCCGCTATAAAAACCTGCAAAAGTTTTTACCTATCCTTGATTAAACTCGCTGTTTTTATGCCAGAGGGAATTGGCATCAGCAAGGTGCAAAACTTAGTAACACTCTTCTCACTGCATAACCTTGTCATTTTCGTTACACTGCGCCAACAAAAAAATAATAAATCATCATTTTGGGATTAATGGCATCAGCTTGCTGAAGTCATAGGAGTATTTATGCGCGTGTATCTTCACTTGCTGATATTGGCATTGACCAGTTCAGCAATCTTCACCAGTTCGGCTTCAGAAATTGTCCAAAGTAAAGGTCGGTTCGACGACAAATTTCGTCAACTTGAAGAGAGCCTTCCCACACCAAATGATTATCGCAATGCTGCTGGCGAACCAGGTAAAGAATATTGGCAACAACAAGTAGATTATAAAATCAATGTCACATTAGATGAACAAAAGCGTGCTATTCAAGGTGAGCAAGTCATTACCTATCATAATAATTCTCCGTATACGCTTAAATATCTGTGGTTCCAATTAGAACAAAATCGTTTTAAATCTGACTCGATTGCTGAACGAAGCAACGCCTTTTATGGGGTTGATGGGAGCGTTAGGGCTGAGAACACTTATGGCGATAGCGCATTTGCAAAGATCAGCCTGCAAGATCTTCGTCGCCAACAATTTTTAGCCGACAACAATTTGGGTTACCAAATTGCGGCGGTAACCGGTGCCAATAAAAAACCACTGAAATACACCATAGTTGGCGCTCAAATGCGGGTCGATTTACCGACGCCCCTAAACAGCAAGCAATCGACGCAACTGCGCATTAATTACGGCTACAATATTTTAGAAGAAGATGCCGTAGGTGCACGCTCTGGATATGAGCATTTTCCAGACGATAATCGTGAAGGTGGCAATGACATCTTCTTATTAGCGCAGTGGTTTCCGCGAGTCGCCAGTTATTCAGATTACGAAGCATGGCATAACAAAGAATTCTTAGGCAGCGGCGAGTTTACGCTCGAGTTTGGTAATTACGATGTGAGCATGACAGTACCTAGTGACCATATTGTGGCCGCTACCGGCGTGCTCCAAAACAGTAAAAGCGTGCTGTCATCTGAACAACTCAAGCGTTTAGATAGCGCCAAAAAAGCTGACAAACCAGTATTTATTGTCTCTAAAGACGAAGCTCTAGCCAATGAATCGAGTACAGCCAAAGGCACTAAAACTTGGCATTTTAAAGCCGAAAATGTGCGCGACTTTGCTTGGGCATCATCACGTAAATTTATCTGGGACGCTCAAGGCTACCAACAAAAAAACAGCCAAAACCCACATGTAATGGCGATGTCGTTTTATCCTAAAGAGGGTGGCGAGCTGTGGCAGCAATATTCAACAGCGGCAGTGATTCATACACTTGAAGTCTATTCACGCTTTACCTTCGATTATCCCTACCCTGCAGCGATCAGTGTTAATGGTCCCGTTGGCGGCATGGAATACCCGATGATCAGCTTTAATGGCCCACGTACTATTTGGCATGAAGATGGCAGTCGCACATACACCTTGGCTGAAAAACAATTCTTAATCGGCGTGGTGATCCACGAAGTCGGTCATAACTATTTTCCGATGATAGTCAACTCAGACGAGCGTCAATGGACTTGGATGGATGAAGGCATAAACAGCTTTTTAGACGGCATTGCCACCCGCGAATGGGACCCTAATTTATCTTGGGGACGTGAGCCAACTGATGTTATTGAATACATGAAGTCTAATGTCCAAGTTCCGATTATGACTCAGTCAGACAGTGTGTTGCAGCTTGGTCCTAATGCCTACATTAAACCTGCTGTTGCATTAAACATTTTGCGTGAAGTGATATTAGGCCGTGAGCTATTTGATTTTGCCTTTCAAGAATACAGCCGTCGTTGGATGAATAAGCGCCCGACACCAAGCGACTTTTTCCGCACCATGGAAGAAGCCTCTGGGGTTGATTTAGATTGGTTTTTCCGTGGCTGGTTTTACACCACAGATCATGTCGATATCTCGCTAGATCGTATTTATAAACTGCGCTTAGACAGCAATAATCCTGATATTGATTTTGATCGTCGTCGCCAAGATTATAACGATAAACCTATGCCTTATTCGGTTGAACGTAATCAACAAAGTGGCCAAAAAACCTGGGTAGAACTTAATCCAGGTAATACTGATTATCATGACCAACATGATCAATTCAGCGTCACCAATAAAGATCGTAACAAGTACAACAAAAAACACGCCGAACTGGATCCGTGGGAGCAACAAGTCTTGGCGCGGGCATTGAAAGAAGATAAAAACTACTATGTGTTTAACTTCTCCAATCTTGGTGGTTTAGTGATGCCAATTTTGCTCGAACTCACGTTTGAAAATGGTGATACCGAATCATTGGTGCTACCAGCTGAAATTTGGCGCCGCTCGCCGTTTGAAGTCAGTAAACTGATTGTGACCGACAAAGACAATGTATTAGTGTCTGCTGTGGTTGATCGTAGCGGCGAAACTGCCGATGTGGATATTGAAAATAACTATTATCCTCGTCAAATTATCCCATCACGCATTGAAGCCTTTAAAGAAGAAGAGCGTAAGGGTAATAAGTATCGCGATATCATGCATGACAATAAAGAAGCCCTGAAAGATCCTGAAATTAAAGTGAAGAAAAAGTAATGCGTCAATTGGTTCTAATATTACTGAGTGTTATTGGCTTAAGTTTATTGGCTGGCCAAGCCCATGGCCACCAGCAAAAAGAAGCCTACACCAGTATTGTGTTTAATCAGCGCAGCGGTATGCTGGAAATTCAGCATCGATTTTACTTGCACGATGCTGAGCATGCAGCTCAGCAAGTCATTGATAGCAATGCTGATTTGATTAGCGACCCCGTGAGTCGTGAAGCTTTTGCATATTACGCTATATCGACATTTTCGATGCAGGATCAGCAGCAACATCCGTTACCCCTAACCTATGTGGGCACTGAGTTACAGGGTAAGTATTTGTGGGTTTATCAGGAAACACCGATCACCACGAATATGGAAGGGTTTTATCTTAAGATGACGACCCTTCAAGAATTGTGGTCAGAACAAACTAACCACATTAATGTTGAGCGCAATAAACACGTAACCTCAGCAAGACTGCATATTGCAGATTCTTGGCATTACATTGAAGTGGCAAAAGCCAGCGAATAAACACTGAGAGCTCGAGCCAATATCCAGCGCCCTATTGATGTTCAGTAGGGCGCTTTTTTATTTCTATCTGACCACATCATCGAGTGCATCGGCCAAGGTTGAGTAAGTAACACACTGCACGCCATCTGGCTTAAAGCCTGCTTTAGCTAAGGTTTTAAGTGGCTGAAATTGAAAATCCGCGAGCAATACTCGGGTATTGTGGTGCTTACATTTCGCAATATACTTATACAATGCAGAAACACCACCAGAATCTAAGATAGACACCCCATCGAAATACAACACCACCCCATCTTGATCAGCGCTCAAATGCGCCAACTCACCAAAGACACTGTCGGCGGCGGCAAAAAATAACGGACCATTTATTTTAAAGACTTTCCAACGCGGCGGTAATTCAACATGAATATGCTTTTTCTGCTCGCTAATGTCTTGCACCTTGGTCATATCAGCCACTTGTTTCATGAACAACAACGACGCCAAAATGATCCCCGCACTGATCGCAATCACCATGTCGAAGAAGATGGTCAATAACAAGCACACCAGCAATACCAGCACCTCGCTTGCGGGCGCTTTTTTTATAAGATGCACAATCTTAGGGGCTTCGCTCATGTTCCAAGCCACCATAATGAGTAATGCCGACATGCCCGCCATGGGGATATACGCCAAAATAGTACTCAGCGATAACAAAGACACTAATACCACCAGTGCATGGATCATCGCTGCTACCGGACTCACCGCGCCAGCTTTATAATTAGCCGCTGAACGAGCAATGGCCGCTGTAGCAGTAATACCGCCAAAAAATGGCGCGATAATGTTACCGATACCTTGGCCGAGCAGTTCGCTATTAGCACTGTGCTTTTTACCCGACATGCCGTCGAGCACCACAGCACACAGTAATGATTCAATTGCCCCCAACATGGCAATCGCAAATGCCGCCGATAATAAATCGCTAGCTAATTGCCAACTGAGTTCAATAGGTAATTCGCCCGACTGGGTCCGCAGCCAAGGCCATTGAAAATCAGGCAACATGGATGGAATACCGGCGCCAATTGAACCATCGGCGAAAGTGAAACTAAAAGTGGAACCAATCGTCGCAACAGGAAAGCCTTGCTGATTGAGCACTAGCGCCACCAGACTAGCAACCACCACAGCCGGAAGATGTGCTGGCACAGGTAACTTGAGCTTAGGCCACAAAATAAACATCACTAACGCACTTAACCCCACCACCAGTGTCGGCAATGACAATGTCGGTAATTCTTGCGTTAATACGGCAACTTTACCGACAAAATTTTCAGGCATATCACTGATGCTTAGACCGAAAAAATCTTTAACTTGCAGCACAGCAATCACTACCGCAATACCGCCGGTAAACCCTAAGGTGACTGACTCGGGGATATATTGGATATAGCGACCTAGGCGTAACAACGCCATAGCGATGAGTATCACTCCAGACAAAATACTCGCTAGCAATAATCCAGACAGACCATATTGATGCACTATGGGGTAAAGGATCACCACAAACGCCGCTGTAGGACCAGATACGCTATAACGTGATCCACCGGTCAGCGGGATAATAAACCCGGCAATAATGGCGGTATATAATCCGTATTGCGGTGCAACACCAATAGCAATTGCCAGTGCCATCGCCAGTGGAATGGCAATAATGCCAACCGTTAAACCAGCTAATAAATCTTTAGAGAATGCATTGGCTTTGTAGGGAGCGTCTTTTAACGACTCTCTGAGCGCATGCCCAATACGAAGAGAAAATAAATGTGTGAGGTATTTCATTGCAGCGATCCCATAACCTAGTACGGCGTCAAGATACCCCTCATTATAGGCCGATTACTTTGCAGTACAATCGAATTAAGTTAACACCTAATGATAATGTAATTATAATCACATTATAACGATTAGTTTTATCTGAATTGACGTAATCACAAATGACCCGCAAAAAAGCCAGCGATGGTGTCGCTGGCTTTGGCTAGGTAGATATTCGTAGTGATTGATAGTGTAAACAATGGCTATCTTTACCCTGTAGCCTAATGTTAAAGAGCAATTTTAACGGCTAAAATCGATAGATACTTTGTGGCCGCGATTAGTATCTAGATTTTGATAATCCCAGTCATATTGCGTAATGAGTCTAGTGGTTAACTCAAGCCCTAAACCAAAGCCGAGCTCTTCAAAGCTATCAGCATAAGAGTCACACTGATTAGCGATACTCACCAATGTGGACGATTGACGAATGGTTACGCTGCCCTCAATGGTGTGCTGCAAAGCATTACGGATTATGTTGGTGATAATAATTCGACAGAGAGTATCAGGCAGTTGATGAGTAGAGTCATCGGTTTCAATACTAATTTCAATATTCTTGCCGTGGATTAAATACTTTAACTCTTGCACAAGCTGACGAATAAGCTGACCCAAATTAACGTCGTTCAAGGGTAAGCTTTTACCTTCGCGCCGGGTTAACCACAACAAGGTTTCGGTGAGATCTGTCATGGTGAGCCCTGCACGTTCAATACGGTTAAGCACTTGGGCTTGCTTTTC
Source organism: Shewanella sp. SR43-8 (assembly GCF_014163775.1). NCBI lineage: Bacteria > Pseudomonadati > Pseudomonadota > Gammaproteobacteria > Alteromonadales > Shewanellaceae > Shewanella > Shewanella sp. SR43-8. Next base: position 112,208 of record NZ_JACJDX010000014.1, read on the forward strand.
AGCGCTTCCACCTTTACTTATCAGCTTTTGCAGTAATTCAGTATTCGTCCGAATAACCGCTATTGGGGTGCGTAACTCATGGCTGGCATAGCCTAAAAATTGTTGCTCACGATCTAAGCTTTCCTGCACAGTGCCTAAACTCGTTTTAACAATATCGGCTAAGGTATTTAATTCGCTAAAATGAAAGTCGGGTATTGGCTGAGCTAATTGCTGGCTATTTAATCCTTTTGCCCAAGTTCTTAAACGCTTCATTGGCCGCGCCACTTTTCGCATCATTAACATCAACACGATAGTAAACATCACAATACCTAAAATTGCAGTCGCTAATATCACCACAAAAAAGGGAATGCCTTTAGGAGGAGACATAGTGCCAGCTTGACTGTCAAAGGTACTGGAGACATATCGCACCTCATTGCCTTTAAGCACTTTTATAACAAAAAAGCCTTTTACAGGGGGCGTAATGGGCGAGCCGCCAATAATGTTTTTATACAAGACGTTAAACTCGCTAGGCTCAGACTTAATATTTTGTTGGATCTCTTCGGGTAGGTCTTGCCAACGTGAAGCCACCGTAAAAAAATGTGATGTTTTCGGCTGACCATCGATAACCTGTTGATCTTGTGCTTGAGCGTACATGGTAGATTGTAAGATTTGGTCCATACCAGAAATAAAATAGTGCACACTGAGCATCGATAAAATTAAAATGGTACTAATACCAGTAAACAACATGACCAGTAGTACAAAAATTCGCAGGCTCGGAGTTAATTTCATGTAATGGCTATCCTACTGGTTATCTTTAATGGCAAAGCCATGACCACTAACGGTATGCAGCAACTTGAGTTCCTGGCTGCCATCAAGGTGTTTACGTAAATTAAACATGTGTACTTTTAAACTATTACTGTCTGGTTGGTCATCTCCCCACACACTTTGCATCAGTTTTTCACGCGACACAGGGTTAGGGCTCGCTCGTATTAACACGTCTAAAATTTTAAACGCTGTCGGCGATAGCTTTAAGCCAACCCCATTACGAAACGCCTGCTTCTGCTGCAAATCGAGGACCAAATCGGCCACGGTTAGGCGCATAGCTTGACCACTTCGGCGACGGGATAATACTCGAATGCGTACAATGAGCTCTTCCATTGCAAACGGCTTAATGAGGTAATCATCAGCACCTTTGGCAAAGCCGTCGAGCTTATCGTTAAGCGTGTCGCGCGCGGTAAGCATGAGTACTGGTACATCGATACCTTGCAGCCGCAAAGATTCACACACTTGCAAACCGTTCATTTTAGGTAAGTTCAAATCCAATATCACTGCATCATAGCGATTGAGTAAAATCAGATTCAGCCCTGCACTGCCATTGGCAGAATGGTCACAAAGAATACCTTCTAGCTCTAGGTACTCGATCACCGCCGTAGCTAAATCAAGATCGTCTTCAACCAATAACAACTGCAATTTGTCGGTGAACATCGAATATATTCCTCGGTTTACGACGCCACTGAGCTAGTCGTATGATGATTTGGGCGCAGTTTAGCCATAACGTGATTGATAAATGCTTTCGACTCACATTGAATGAGCAACAAAGATGGCGTCAAAATCAAGGTGATGACGGTAGCAAATAAAATACCATAACCCAGCGCTGCCGCAGCAGGTATTAAAAACTGTGCTTGTGATGAGGTTTCTCCTAACAAAGGTGCTAAACCAGCAAAGGTCGTCACTGAGGTAAGCAATACCGCACGAAGGCGGCTGGTACATGACTCAACAATTGCATCGTGTACCGACAAACCCTCTTCTTTAATCAACTCGTTATAGCGCGATACCAGCAATAGACTGTCGTTTACCACCACGCCACTTAAGGCCAAAATACCATTTAACGATAAAATACTAATGGTTAAGTCATTCCACCAATGGCCTAAAATGGCGCCAACAATCCCAAACGGAATCGCGGTCATGATAATCACCGGTTGTATGTATGATTTTAACGGGATGGCTAGCAAGGCATAAATGGCAATTAACGCCAGCACAAACATCGACCCTATCGAACTTGTGGTTTCAGCTTGTTGCTCAGCCTCACCGGCAAAATTGAAACTCACACCGGGGTATTGCACTGCTAACTGCGGCACTAACGTCTGCTTTAGCTGACTAACAAGCTCGTTTGAGGCAATTTTATCTTTGTCTAGTACAGCACTGATGTATACCGCCCGTTGACTGTCAATACGGGTAATGTTCGACGGTTGGTAATCATTAAAAATCTGCGCCACGTGGCTTAATGGCACAATAGTACCGTCGCTAGTTCGAACATTGGCAAGCTTAATATCTTCGATGGTTTGACGATCTTCATCAGGGTAACGTACTCGTACTTTTACCTCATCTTTGCCACGTTGAAAACGCTGTACTACACCACCGCCAAATGACTGCAATATCTGGCTCGATAAGGTTTCGGTGTCAAATCCCAGGGCCCGACCTTGCGCGGTTAATTCAAAACGATATTGCGGCTCGCCTATGTCTAAATTGTTATCGATACCACTGACGCCATCCATGGTTTCTAGCTGCGCTTTTATCGCTTGGCCAACAGCAAAGACGGAATCGGTATCGCTGGCTTTAATTTCCACTTTAAAATTATCAAGCATTTCTTGCTTCGACAATATTTTCAGCTTTTTTATACCTTCCATTTGGCCAACAAGCTCAAGCCATTTTTGGCTAAATTCCTTGAGGCTATAAGGACTGTCTGGCGCTAACTCAACCTGAACTTGGCCCGAGTCACTGCTGCTTGCCATAACATGCAAACTGGTTAAATAGCGGTCCTTATTATGCTGTTGTTCGGCCACCAGCTGAGCATCGACTTGTTTTGCAGCAGTTTCTAAGGTCATTAAATTTTTATAGGTCTGGCCAAAACTGGCGTCATTTTGCATCGAAAAGTCGGCAACGACAGTGTCGCCAGCAATATCAGGGAAAAATGCTACTCGCACGCTACCCGTTATCGGCATACCTGCAACCACAATAAACAGTGCGATAAACAGCAATACCACCGCATAACGAAACCGTAATGCAAACTCAATAAGTGGCTGATAAATCACTCGACTAAACCACTGCAAGCCACTATCGGCAGCATGTTGGATATGATTAAACCATGACTTTTTGGCACTTTTTTGAGTTTTAATATGCGCTAAATGCGACGGTAGAATAAATTTAGATTCAACCAACGACAACATCAAACAAATGGCGACGACAGTACCAAACTGGGCATAAATCTGGCCTAAATTACCTTCAACATTAGCTAAGGCAACAAAAGCGACTACTGTGGTTAACACACCAAATATCGTTGGGGTCGCCACTTTTAAAGTACCTTTGATAGTGTTGTCGATGTTGTCGCCGTATTTTTGCCGAGTGCTATAAACACTCTCGCCCACCACCACAGCATCATCGACGACAATCCCCAGCGCCATAATAAATCCAAAAGTGGTCATTTCATTTAGGCTTAAGCCAGCAAAAGTATTGCTCATAAAAAACAAGGTGCCGAAGAACACAAACGGTAACCCTGCAGCAACCCAAAACGCCACTCGCAAGTTTAAAAATAACGCTAAAATAATGAATACCAAAGCGATACCACTCAAGGCATTTTTAACCAATAAGCTTAAGCGTTCGATAATCAGCGTGCTTTTGTCATGCCAAGTAGCAATACTGACGTTGTCGGGTAATACATTAGAACTGCGCCATTTTTCGACGACTTGCTTAGCTTGCTCGACAATATCAACAATATCGCCATTTTCGTCCATCACAATTTCAATCGCGCTTGAGTTAGCTTGGTTATAACGCGACAACACAAAGGTATCGTCGGCAAAACCGTCTTTAATAGTCGCAATATCACCTAAGGTTATCAGCGAACCTTGACTGTTGGTGATCACCGGAATCGCCATAAAATCATCTAATTGGTAAGCTTGCTGTGATACTTTTAGCCGCACGGTTTTGTCGTCGTTATATAGGCTAGTCGAAATGGATGCTGACGATTCGGCATTCACAGCACTGGCCACTGAGGCAAACGTCAGTCCATAGGCTTGCAACTTAGCTTCATCAATTTCTATAGAAATCATCGGCTCGGCTTTGGCTTTAATCTCGAGATCGTGAATGGCTGACTGACTTAACAAATCCGATTTAAGTTGTTCGGCTAATGCCTGCAACGTCGCGCGGTCGGCATCGCCGTAGATCTCAATCCACAAGGCATGATCTTGCATGCGCATTTTATCAATAACGGGTTTTTCAGCTTCACTAGGAAAATTATAAATCGCATCGACATTGGTTTTAATGTCAGTGAGTAAAGTGTCTAAATCATAAGCGCTGGTTTTCTCAATTATCACACTACTGCCATTGGCGTTGGATGTTGACGTTATCCGTTTTATGCCCGGCACGGTTTCTAATGCATCTTCAATTTTAATTGCTATGCCTTCTTCAGCCAGCACTGGGTCGCCACTGTCGTAAGTCACCGACACTGTCACCCTGTCGGGTTCTAAACTCGGAAATGCCTCTTTGCGTAAGCTGCCTAAGGAGAAAAGACCCACGATTATCATGGCAATTAACAGCAAGTTAGCCGCTACCGAATTTCTAGCGAACCAGGCTATCGCCCCTGAATGTGTAGATTGAGATCCCGACATGGCTTAAACCTCTAACTTAGCAAGCACCTTAGTGCCCACTTTAAAGCTGCTTAAAGGGCGCTTAACAATTTGGATTAAGCTCGGTCGACCTCTTTGCTCACTAACAATAGGCAATACATACACAAAACCGTCTTTTTCAAAGGCGATATTGGCAGCTGATTTAGCCAATTGACTGCTATCATTGATAAACCAAATATCACCTTGTTGTGAAATAGCCGACGACGGTAATTGCCATAAATCACTTAATGATTTGCCGTTGATTTGTGCTTTAACAAAGGTGCCTGGATACAAGTGAGTTTGTTGCGTGAGTGGATTGTCGACCACCACAATTAATGAACGTTGACGACTAGTTTGGGTTAAATGTTGTTCAACCCGCTCAATATAACCTTGCCACTGGTTACGGCCATCGGCGCTGTACAAGGTGACATCCCAAGGGGTTTTAGCAAGCTGTGCATTGTCAAACTCTGGCAGGTTTTGCCACTGTAAATCTGACAATGGCACATTAATTTCAACGTCTGCAACGCTGTATAAAGTGCCCAGTTGGGTGCCGGTTTGTACATAACTTCCGGGCTGAATATCACGACTCACCACTAGCGCATCAAATGGCGCAGTAATCTTGGTATAAGCCACATCTTGCTTAGCTTTTTTAAGGATTAACTTGGCGTTCTCTAATGCGGCAGTCGCTTGGGCTAATTGTGGTGTTCTGAGCACTAACGGTGATTCAGGCTCACCAGAAAAACCTGAACGTAACCATTCTGATTTTGCTTGTTCACCTTGGCGTTGTTCCTCGAGTAAATCGAGCTCAGCCTGGGCGACATCGGTTTGCGCTTGCGTTAATGCTTGCTGATAACTGATATCATTAATTTGGCCTAATACTGTGCCTTTTTTAATTACCTGACCGGATTCAAACTGACGATGAACACTGTCAATCTTACCGCTTACTTCGGCGTTTAGCGTGAGTTCATAACGTGGTCTTGCTTCACCAAAACCGATGACTTCAGCTTGATATTGTTGTCCGTTGACAGCCACTACCCCCACTTGAGGTAATAATGAGATTGCTGCTGTACTCGCCACTGGGTTAATAGGTTGCTCTGTAGTAGATGCTTGTTGGTTAGGCGCTGGCGGTAATTGCGAGACGGTATAACCTAAGGCAGCAAAAATACTGCCCAATGATAATACGGTGACAATAACGTTTAGACGATTAAGCTTCATGTAATACCCCTAAGCCCAACGCTAGGCCTAAATCAATACGGTTTATAAGACGGTTATAAATGGTGTTAGCAAGTTGCGCTTCAACATCAAAGGTTTGCTGTTGCACGGTTAGTAAATCAAAAATGTCGACTAAGCCTTGACGATACTTTTGCTCGTAACTGACAAAACTGCGCTCGGCGCTGAGTTGCGCTTCAATTAAATGCTGTTGTTGTTTGGCGAGGGAGTATTCTTGGCCCACAGTGTTTTCCACTTCGTTAACCGCATTTAATAGGGTTTCTTGATAGACCCAATAGCGCTGCTCTGTGGTTAAT